>JANQEC010000077.1 GCA_028278585.1 Cyclobacteriaceae bacterium
GGTAACGGTAACCAATACCCAAAGTTTAGGTAGTGCTTCACATAGAGCCGATTGGAGTCAAATACCGACTGGAACACTACCAATTGTGTTGGACGATTCGGGACGTGTTGCTGGATTCACAATGCCTGAAAACTTAAAGGATACATGGACCGAACAACTCCATAATAGGTTAAATCTGCCGGCCACAAGAGTCAGGATACCAGCGAATTCATTGGTCAATTCATCTGGAAATCCTGCCCAAGGTAATGTTAATGTTTCCATCTCAGCCATCGATGTTTTTACTCCTGGAGGAATGCCAGGAAATGATGTTGCAAGAACAAATGAAGGGCAGACGGGTACCATGAGAAGCTACGGAGCGATAAGTATTGAGGTCTTTGATAATGATCAATCCTATAATCTTAACCCAGAAGGTAAGCTAAGAGCTGATATTGAAATGCCTATTCCTCAATGGCGACAGGACATGCAGGAGGAGTTTCCGCGCTCAGTACCGCTTTTATTTTACGATGAAGAAACCGGAGTCTGGAAACAAGAAGGAAATGCTGTTCTTAACGATTCGTTAATGGTCTACACCGCACAATTATCTCACTTCAGCTCAGTGAACATGGATATAATTAAATCAGAGCCATCAACAACTGCTATTTTCACATACAAACAAAATTGTGCATCAATTGGCGCTGACCCTTTAAATCCTGATCAAATTGAGCTTCCATTTAAGGTCGAGTTAGTAATTAGGGATGAAACCGAATTAGGCCAGCCTATATATGTGAGAAACAGAACAGTTGGTGTAGCACCAAATTGCCCGGGCGTTGTAGATAATCCTTGTCATTTGAGTTCAGACGTTGATGGATTTGGCAATCCAATATACACGTATGCAATGGCTTTGAATAGACTTCCCCTGGGATCACCAGCTGCTTTAACGGTTTTCGATGGTGATGTAACTAAAGGTGTTTTTGTTTTTAAGACAAGTGCTACAGAGGCCCATGAAGAAATTACAGAGGGATTGGGTGCAGTGCCTACTTGTGACGAAATGAGAAATCATGGAACAGGTCCGCCAGTCGAGGTACCGTGGACATTAGACCCAAAAGAACTCCTCTTTACAACAACACCTGATGATTTTATTGCGGCCATATGCTGGGACGGTACCAATTATTATTTAAGTCTTGCAACGCGCCTCTTAGGTTTTGATGCGTTTGATGTGGATGGTTTGGGAAATAATTTATTAGTTACTGTTTCCGCAGTGAGTGGAGTTGGTACTGATTTATGTGTACCCCCTGCATCTTTCACTCTTAACAACACCAATGTTGAATTGATTTCCAATACGGTAACTGACGATACTCCCGGAGCCAATGCAACGGAATGGCGCATTCAGGTATATAGGATTCTGGTTCCAGCCGATTTCTGTGCTTCTGCTCCTACTAGTGATGCCACATTTACTTTCGATTTTACCTATGATGGAACAAATTATATGCCTTCTGCCACACTAGCAGATTGTGTCTTTTAAATTATATGAAGTTTCCAATTAACATATTGACCACTCTAACATATTCATTCATTATGCTTTCAACATAAACTCAAACCCATGACATAATCAATTCCATGAACGCTCACCACACATACGCCACCAAACGAAAACTGCCACGTGGCAGTACATGGAAAAGACTGACCTTGCTGTCAATAATTGTCTTTTCATTTTATGGAGTTTATAGTCAAAGCTACGTATTGCAAACCTCTGCTTTCTCACATGGAGCCCAGGAAGTAAGCAGTAGCTCCTATACGCTGAACCCAACCTTTGGTCAACAGATAAGTGGAACGGTATCTTCCGCTAATTATACATTTACTGCCGGATTTCTGCCGACTGCCATTCCCAGAGAGGCGGAGCTAACATTACAATCTACATTGAATATCTCTCCATCAGAAGTACCACCAGGGGGTACTACAAGTTTATCATTTACACTATTCAATAGTGGTGCGGTCGATGTTTTTGCAACGATATCAGCTGAGGTGTATTTGTCAGCCAATATAGACCTGGAAGCTGGTGACATTCTGTTGGACAACTTTGAGATCATTACCAATCTTGCCGCCGGGGCAACATTGAATTTTCCCCAGGGATCCAATACAAAAAGTCTTGAGATCCCTGAAGGGACTACTGTAGGAGATTATTTCATATTGGTAGATCTGAAAACATCAACCCCTATTGAAGAGATCAACAGCAACAATGTCTTCTCTCAACCTCTTACAGTAAGCAACACGACTGCTGCAGATGTTACAGCCCCATCCGTAACGTCAATCACTCCGACCAATACTTTTTCAGCATCTGAAGAAATCATTGCTACCATTACTGATGCATCTGAGATCGAATCAGCTTCTCTTTTTCATCGGCATATAACAGGCTCAGATTTTACTTCTGTCAATTTGACTAAAAGTGGGTCCAATTTCTTCGTTGAGATCCAAGACAGCTGGGCGGATGAAATAGGAATGGAGGGATACATCATTGCCAGGGATATTTTTGGAAATACCATACAGGAAAATCCGAATACACACTTTTTCCTTTACAGGGAATTGGATCCAACCGAACCTATTCCTCTTCTTACAAGTGGAAACAGTTTCGATGGTAAGGCACGCTCCTATCGTATGTTTTCCATTCCGTATGAACTTGAAGACAAGAGCCTTGTTTCCATTTTTGATGAATTGGGAGGATACGACCCGAATAAATGGCGTATTTTCCATTATAGCAACGGTCAATACAATGAGCTTTTAGACGGACTAAATAACATTGCCTTAGGTGACGGCTACTGGTTCAATACCACTGTTCCGGATTTTTCCATTGAAATTGGAGCCGGAACAGCCGACAATGTTACTCGCGATGATCCATTTACTAAAAATTTTGTTCAGGGATGGAACCAGATTGGAAACCCCTATCCTTTTACAATCAACTGGACTGATATACAGAATGCAAACCCTGATCAAGGGCTGGGTTCGTTGCAACTTTATCAAAATGGTGGTTATCAGGCAGGCACAACATTAAACCCCTGGGAAGGTGCCTTTGTTTTTTGTGAAACTGCAGGAACGGTGACCTTTCCATTGAGCGCCAACGCCTCCGGACGAACAAGTAGTGTAGATCAGGATTTTGAATGGAAACTGGATCTTCACCTCCAATTGAATGACATAAAACAGACAAGTGCAATCGGAATGCACCAATTGGCGAAAAAGAGCAAAGACCGAATGGATGAAATTATCATACCAAGATTTATCACCTACCTGGAAATGACTACCGAACATCCGGAGTACTTTGCTCCTCGATTCTCTACTGATATTGTACCTCCATCTGGCAATCATGAATGGACATTTACTCTTGAATCAAGCGAAAAAGATGGTATAGCTACTTTGCAATGGGATTTGGCTTCTCTGGAGACCATTTCTGGTAAATGCTTCCTATTGGATCACGCCACACTTAAAGTCATTGACATGAGTCTAACAGCAGAGACTCAGTTCAATTGGGAAAATGGTAGACAGTTTAGCATTTATTATACTGAGGATGGAAAGTTTACACCGAGTCAAAACCATATTGGTCAGGTCTACCCCAACCCTTTTGAGGACCTGATAAAAATTCCGTTGTTGGTAAAAAATGAAAATCAATTGCTTAGTGTTACCGTGATTGATGCACAAGGCAGAGAAATCAACAGGTTACAAAAATCCTTTGATGGTGGAGGGCTACACACATTTGAGTGGGATGGCAAAGACGCAAACGGGCATGAGGCAAGCAATGGGGTTTATTTCTACAAAATCGATCTAAATGGCAAGGAAAAGGTGGTGAGAATCATTAAACACTAGATCAGTTATGAAAAAGTACATACTAATCCTTTTTATCATTTCAGTTTCAATCAAAGGATACTCACAGGAGTTTGAAATAACTACCATCGAACAAACTCCGGAGAATCTAATTGTGCATTATGATCTGGTTGATACTACAAGCAATCGATTTTACACCGTCTATCTGTATCTGCTTACAGATAGTACAATTGCACCAGTAAAAGAAGTTACCGGTGACGTAGGGTTGGAAACTAAGCCAGGGATAAACAATAAAATCTCATGGAATGCGAAAAAAGAACTTGGGCCTGATTTCATAGGAAGCATACAACTAGAAGTAAGAGGGAAAGTATACGTACCCTTCATTGAATTTGAAGGATTCCCTGAAAACAAAGAGCTTAAACGTGGAAAAACATATGAATTTGCATGGACAGGTAAGTCCAGTTCAAATATTCTTGATTTCAAACTTTACAGAGGAGATGAGTTGAAAGCTGTATTGCCAGAAGTGGCAAATACCGGAGATGCCAAAATTCATCTTCCCTCGTCCATGAAACCTGGAAAATATCGATTTTTTATAACAGACTCAAGAAACAAGGACCAAGAAGTACATTCTCCAATTTTTATAATCAAACCCAGATTGCCCTGGCCAATAAAAGCAGTCCCTCTCTTAGGAGCAGGTGCAGCCGGGTATTTTCTGCTTAACCAGGACACAGATGACTCATTTGATGTAGAAGGGCCACCAGACGTCCCGAGTAACTAACTAAAAATTTACGGCTATGAAAAGATCCATTTTTATCCTTTTAGCATGCTCGCCGTTAATCGTAGCAGCTCAAAGCTTTGTTGACAAAACCAATTCGATTCAAGTAGACTTTACGAAAGAGGTAACTACCACACTACCTGTAATTACCTGGGAAACCCCTCGAATAGAATCTTCTTTCAGTACCGATAACTCAATTATTTTAAAAGCCCGAGTAAAATCGAGTGTTGAGTTAGAAGAGGTGAAACTAAGGATTACCTTCGGCGGAAATACCGTTGAAAAGAAATTAGACATTCCACCACTTCAAAATAGCTTCAACTTTGAACAAAAACTCAATTTAAGAGACGGATCCAACATCGTTGAAATCGTAGCTACAAATAAAAAAGGAGGTATTGTCAGTAGTGAACGCAGCATTTTGCATGGCGAGGACGATATCATTGCCACCATTGACGCAAACAGAAAAGACTATGCGCTGATCATTGCAACCGATGAATACGATTACTGGGGTGATTTGAACAATCCCATCAATGATGCGACTACAATCGGATCAATCCTTGAAGACAAATACGGTTTTGAAACTGATTTAATGATAAATCCTTCCGTTGAAGAACTCAACGATAAAATCTACGACTACAACTCCAAGCTGTTCAATCCCCAGGACCAATTACTGATCTTTGTCGCCGGCCATGGGTATTTTGACGAAACACTTGAAGAAGGGTATGTCGTTGCTAGTAATTCATTAAAAAATGATAAAGGAAAAACCACATATCTGTCACATAATCTACTCAGGGTTCGCATAGAGAATATCAAGTGCGAACATATCCTTTTAGTCATGGATGTCTGCTTTGGAGGTACCATAGATCCAAAAATGGCAAGGGTAAGAGGAAATGCTTTAGAAAGAGAAGATGCCCAGTATTTAGTGAAAAAATTAACCAAGAGAACTCGAAAGTTCTTAACAAGTGGCAGCAAAGAATATGTACCGGATGGTACACCAGGAAAACATTCTCCTTTTGCTGAAAAGTTCATCCTGGCACTTCGGGAAATTGGTGGAGGCGAAGGAAGGATCCTGTCAACAACCGAGTTGATTCCCTATTTCATGAGATTACCAACTGAACCGAGGTTCGGAAGTTTTGGCACCGACGAACCAAACAGTGATTTTGTATTTGTTGCGAAGTGACGGGTTCATAGGGTTGACCATTAGAACATATTAGGAAACCAGGAACAATCAGCTCATCATACGCTGGTGCTGCCAGAGGGAACTATACAATAGACCTTTTTGTCATTCCTTTACTATTTAACATTACATTTATTTAATGCAGGCTAGGCAAAGAATAGCTAAACTTGCAGTTGGGAATGGAACTAACAAAAGAAAATTTACTTAAAGCACTCAGCCACGTCCAGGATCCTGATCTAAAAAAAGATCTTGTAACACTTGGCATGATCCAGAATATACACATCGATGGAAACAAGGTAGCTTTTGATGTTGTATTGACAACACCGGCATGTCCACTAAAAGAGCTTATTCGAAAAGACTGTGAAGAAGCCATCGCAAAACATATGGGTGATGTAACGCTCACAATTAATATGACCTCACAAGTCACGACGCAAAGAGATCAAGGACCGATTTTACCAGGTGTTAAAAACATTATTGCGATCTCGTCCGGGAAAGGTGGTGTTGGAAAATCTACAATCGCCACTAACCTTGCAGTGGCACTTGCTAAAACCGGCGCTGATGTGGGCCTTATCGATGCAGATATCTTTGGTCCATCTATCCCAACCATGTTCAACTGTGAGTTTGAACAACCTAGTGTCGTTCAGGAGGAAGGAAAGAATAAAATTGTTCCATTGCAGCAATATGGAGTAAAGCTGTTGTCAATTGGATTTTTAACGAATAGTGAAGATGCGGTTGTTTGGCGTGGGCCTATGGCAAGTTCTGCTTTGAAGCAATTCATTAGTGATGCGAAATGGGGTAATTTAGATTACTTGCTCATTGATCTTCCGCCAGGAACAAGTGATATCCATTTGACACTAGTACAAAGTGTACCAGTAACGGGGGCATTGGTAGTAACTACGCCTCAAAAAGTAGCGCTTGCAGATGCTCAAAAAGGAATATCCATGTTCAAACAGAAACAAATCAATGTCCCGATCCTTGGTTTGATAGAAAATATGTCATGGTTTACCCCGGAAGAGCTTCCTGACAATAAGTACTTTATCTTTGGGGAAGACGGAGGAAGAAACTTAGCAGAGAAAAATGGTGTTGAATTGATTGGTGAAATACCAATTGTACAATCCATTCGGGAAAGTGGGGATAATGGTTTGCCAGTTGTAATGAAAGAAGGCGACGTTTCAATGGCTTTCATTAAACTGGCAGAACGAGTGGCACAACAGGTGGCCATTAGAAATGCATCATTGGATGAGACTAAAAAAGTAGAAATGACCGTTTAAACTTATGCCTGAATTAATTGATAGCGATAAAGAAACTTAGAAAATTCAGAGCGACTGATACCGTGCATGGATTCAATCAATGCCAAGATAGGTTCTTCATCAAAAGAATCCAGCTCTGTATAGCCATAAAACTCAACTCGATTGCACG
>JANQEC010000091.1 GCA_028278585.1 Cyclobacteriaceae bacterium
TTCAAAGCTATCCTTATACGGAAACTGAGACGACTACATTGGTTGGACACAGTGGCAGTATTAATGGGTTCAACAGCCTGATCTACCGGTTTCCGGAAGACAATCATATGATCGTGATGTTAATGAATATGAGAGATGCTGGAAACCTTCGGGATATAATGCGAAGAATTACCTCCATTCTTTACCAACAACCATTCGATTACCCTAAAAAGCCTGCTGCCAGGGAAGTGGCCTTAGTGAGTCTTGACTCGGGAGTGACGGCTGCATTGGAAAGGTACCAGACATTAAAGGAGGATCATGCAGAAATGTATTCATTTGAAGAAGACGATTTTAATGACATTGGATACGATTTGTTAGAAATGGAAAAGTACCAGGAAGCTATTGCCATTTTTAAGATCAACGTTGAGGCATACCCTACGTCATCTAATACTTATAATAGCCTTGGACAAGCTTATCTACGAAGTAGAAAATTGGAACTTGCTATCAAAAGCTACCAACTTTCACTGGATGCCATAACCGATGATCCGGGTCTGGACGATCACGGCAAAGCGTTCATGCTACGAGATGCAAGAGACATGCTTGATCATATTGAGAAAATGATGAACAAGCAAGAATAGATCAAAGTGAGGCTGTGATTGTTGGGTAGTAAATGAATGATGGAATGAGTGAATAGTCGATAGTCAATGGCCAACAGCTAAAAGCTAACAGCCATTATTTGGCACATTTGGATTCGCCTGCAAAAACGGCGAGATTAGTAAGGCATAAACCATTATTCAGAAAAAGTCATTTGTAAGTGGTTGTGGTCGTTTATACACTAGTTAGCTAACATGGAGTTCATCACTAATATTGAGCCATATTCCAAACTTGCATTAGTAGTATTTGGCTTCATTGCAATGCTAGTTCGACTTAGAACTTCCTTTTCAGCATTTCGGAAAAAGCAGGAGTTAAAGATTGAATTAGAAATCTATGAAATGATGCAAGATTCAGAGGATTTTGACACAGTGGAGGCTAAGGAATTCATAGAAAACAAGATTTCGGAGGTATTTAATCCTAAGGATAATGATAAGCTCAGAGTGTTCTTCGTGGGATTAGTTGTATTTATTGGGTTTGCTTGGTGGTCGATAGATATCTATCAAAATCAAAGCGGATTTAACGGATGGATAATTCTAACGCTGTTTCTAAGTGTTATTGGAATCTCATTAATGCTCGATATATCAGAAAGTGAAAAAGTTGAAAAAGAGAAACCATTTTATCTAATCGGGTTGTATAGTAAATCTGATTTATCAATCGGCTTAATTTTATTACTTACTGGAGGAATTTTAACACCTATTCTTTATTACAAATTGGGACTAACTTTTTGGATCTTCTTGCCCGTTCTCAGTTTTATATTAGGACTAATTGCTATCCTGCGAAATATCAGGTCTGAACGAGTAAGGTAGCTAACAAACATAAAGTTCATATGTTAAACTGCACCTTGCTACCCTAGCTAGCGTGCGTTTGTAACGCTTGCGTTTTCCGCCAGCCAATCTTTGGCACTCGTTGCAAACGAGCGCCAGCGAAAATATCGGTAATTAACTATCGACCATCAACTATCAACTATCAACTAATTAACCAATTCACCATTTAACTAAATTTACTCTCATGAAAATGGCCCAAACAGTCGAAGAATACTTCGACGATCATCCGGAATACCGCAAGGAATTAGATCACCTACGATCCATTCTAAACGCTACTGAGTTGGTTGAAACAGTTAAATGGGGAATCCCAACGTATACAATCAATAACAAGAATGTTGTCGGACTTGGCGCCTTCAAAAGTTATGTTGGTATCTGGTTTTTCAATGGCTCCTTTTTGAAAGATTCAGCCAGGAAGCTCATTAATGCGCAAGAAGGCAAAACAAAAGGAATGCGCCAATGGCGCTTTGAACGGGCAAACGAAATAGATGAGAAACTCATTGTTTCCTACTTGGAAGAAGCCATCCAAAATCAAAAAGACGGTAAGGAGGTCAAACCGGAGAAAAAACCATTGATCATTCCCGATGAATTGAAGGAGGCATTGGCTTCTGATTCTCAGCTGTCCGAGCTATTTGATCAACTGTCGCTCACCAATCGACGGGATTATGCAGAACACATTGCCGAGGCGAAGAGAGAAGAAACCAAACAAAAAAGACTGGAAAAGATCATTCCGATGATTAAAAAGGGCGTTGGGTTGAACGATAAGTATAAGTGAATTGACAATTAACAATTACGAATTGGCAATTTCTAATTCGTAATTCTCAATTCGTAATTTCTAATTCCTAATTGTCAGTACTATTTTCCCAAAGTGATCCGGTTCTTTAAAACGATTAAATGCCTCAAGGTAATTGTCTAATTCAAACTCTTTGTCGATGGTAGGTTTGATCTGATGATCATTGACAAATTGGATCATTTCTTCAAATTCCTTGTCACTACCCATCGTAGAGCCCATAATCTGGGCCTGGGACCAGAACAATCTGAATACATCCAGCTTTTCAGGATAGCCTGCAGTACTTCCATACATCACGATCTTACCAGCAGGTTTGACGATTTTCAGATAATTGTTCATTTGATCTCCGCCCGCACTATCCACAATCGTATCAAACCCAATGACTGAAGCTTCTTTATGCCAGTTTTCATACGTGTAATTGAAGCCGCCGGCAGCACCCATTTGTATACATTTTCCAATCTTCGAAGGATCTCCGCTGGTCACATACGTATTGGCTCCGGAAGCGATTGAAAACAAGATAGCTAACTGGGAAACTCCACCTCCTGCACCGGTAATTAATACATTTTTGCCTGGGCCCGCAAGGCCTTTCTTTATGGTGGCTCGAAAAGCTGTTAAACCTGCCAGGGGCAATGCGCCAGCTTCTTCATTGCTCAAATGATCCGGCTTGAGCTGAAGACGATGCGATGGCACTTTAATATACTCAGCCAACGTCCCATTTTTCGGCATACCCAAGACGGAGTAGTCAGCTGATTGTACTTCCGGGTTGTCTCCCCAGTTTACATTCGGATTGATAATGACCTCTTTTCCTTTCCATTCATCCGGTCCTTCTTCCACTACACCACATGCATCAGATCCAAGAACACATCCAAAACGAATTCCAGGATACATCCCTTCACGAATCCACTGATCACGGCGATTTAATGCAGCAGCTTTTACCCGGACAAGGCATTCGTCCGCAACTTCAGGTTTCGGTATATCAACAAGCTGTATGGGTTCGGATTCTTCAGAAATGATAATGGCCTTCATGATCTCTCAACTTTGGCCGAACATAGCATAAATTCATGAATTGCCTATCGTCTTAGAGAAACATCACAAGAAGGATGGAAAAAAAGGCTATAAAAACCAATGATCGTGTTAGAAGTTTCATGACAACTATTCTAACGTATTAGAAAGGTTGATCGTCATCATCATTCGACGAGTCCGTATCATTTGCCTTGCTTGGAAGGGTGATTGTGAAGTTAGAATCGGTGTTTCCACCACTTGGGAAGGTCCCGAAACCCTCTCCACCGCTGTTTCCGTCCCAATCGGTGAATTTGGTGTATTTGCCGATGAATTTAAGGTTAACGGTATCTGTCCGTCCGTGTCTGTTCTTCGCGATAATCACCTCACCAAGTCCATTCAGGGGCATCCCGCTCTCATCGGTGTCCAACCCGTAGTATTCCGGACGATAAAGAAACATGACCATATCTGCATCCTGCTCGATGGAACCAGATTCCCGCAAATCGGAAAGCAACGGCCGTTTATCTCCGCCCCTTGTTTCTACTGCCCTGCTAAGTTGTGAAAGTGCGATTACAGGGACGTTGAGTTCTTTGGCAATACTTTTCAATGCACGTGAAATTGAAGCGATCTCTTGCTCACGGTTACCCCCGCCTTTTCCACCAACTTCTCCATGCATCAATTGCAAATAATCAATGATGATAAGTTTCACTCCGTGCTGGGCAACCAGGCGTCTGCTTTTCGCACGCAATTCAAGAATTGTAAGTGCCGGGGTATCATCAATAAAAATGGGTGCCTGGGAAAGTTTATCTGTTTTATGCATGATCTGCTCCCATTCGTAATCCGCTAAATCCCCTCTTTTGATCTTCTCACTTTCCAATTCCGCTTCGGCGGAGATCATCCTGTTGACCAGCTGTACGGAACTCATTTCAAGTGAGAAAATTGCAACCGGCGTTTGGAAATCGATCGCGGCATTTCTAAGCGCCGAAACCACAAAAGCTGTTTTACCCATACCAGGTCTTGCAGCGATGATGACCAAATCTGAAGGTTGCCAACCAGAGGTCATTCTATCGAGTGCGGTAAACCCACTAGGCACTCCCGTCAATCCATCCTTTTTGTCCTTCTTCTCCTGGATCTCGTCAATTGCCTGGTGAAGCAAGGCACTCATTTTATCATAATTCTTTCGAATATGCGATTCGGAAACATCAAAGAGCGATTGCTCCGCCCGATCCAAAAGCTTGAATACATCGATGGTGTCCTCATAGGCATCGCGTTGGATTTCCGATGAAATTTTGATCAATTCTCTTTTGATCGATTGCTCGGCAATGATCCGGGCATGATATTCAATGTTTGCCGCGGAGTTTACCTTGGCGGTAAGTTCTGATATGTAATGAGCGCCTCCTACCAACTCAAGCTTACCTACTTTTCTTAACTGATGGGTAACCGTCTTGATATCTATAGGCTGACTGTCATTGAAAAGATCAACAATGGCTCCGTACACTTCCTGGTTAGAATCTTTGTAAAAACTTTCCGGATGAAGGATATCAATTACAGTTGAAAGCGCATCCCGCTCCAGCATTAGCGCGCCGAGCACTGCTTCTTCAATTTCAACAGCTTGTGGTGGGAGTTTTCCTAAATTTTCGGAGATGGTTGATAAGCCAATTCGTCGGCTCTTGGAAGTGGGTAGGGGTGTTTGTTTTGCTCCGTCCATTAAGGTGATCTTCAGTTTAGATTAGGACTACAAACTTAGCGCTTAGACCTTCGAAAAATTCCATTAGCAAATGCTAATTATAATCAAGTTATCAAGAATGTTGTCCACATAATCATAACGTCTGCGCTCATGACTATATTTGAAACTCTTACCAATTCATACGAGTTCAAAACTTCTCCTTTATTAAACGGGAAGTCTCACACTC
>JANQEC010000095.1 GCA_028278585.1 Cyclobacteriaceae bacterium
TACTCCTACCGTGTGCAAATCATCTTACATTCATCCCACAGTATTGACAGACTGGATAGATGGAGCCTTCCGAAGCAAGTGGAATCAGGCAAGCCAGAATAGAAAAGTGATGGGACTGTCAAAAGCGGAAACTGTAACATTGCAGTACCTTTTGTAGTTGTTGAACTCAATTCCATTTTTTTGTCAGGAGATTAAACCGGAATGAAGTGGGAGCGACACTGCACATCATCATCTCCGTCCATGTTTGATTAGCTTAGTGAGAGAAGTAGTTGACCAACATAATGAATGCAAATCATGGAACAAAAACCTCCCTTCCCTCCTTTCGATTTTGATACTGCCACACAAAAAGTTCAAATGGCAGAAGATGCCTGGAACACCAAAGATCCGGAAAAGGTGTCTATGGCATACACGATCGATACCGAGTGGAGAAATCGAGATTTATTCATTAATGGACGTGATGAAGTCCGGGCTTTTCTAACAGATAAATGGAACAAGGAATTGGATTATAGGCTCAAAAAAGAACTTTGGACCTATCGAGACAACCGCATAGCAGTTCGTTTTGAATACGAGTATCATGATAATGATGGAAACTGGTTTCGTGCTTACGGGAACGAAAATTGGGAGTTTGACGAGAGCGGGCTTATGAGAAAACGATTCGCCAGTATCAACGATCTGGCTATTAAAGAAGAAGATCGTAGGGTCAAATAATCGTCAATTATAATTTGGGAGGATTTCGTACGGACTTCACTATCTTTCTTCAGTGATCGTAGAGCCCTTCTTTACCTTTCTGCTTTTTGTAGCTGCACTATATGGTACTCCTGGCCCTGCCACGTTAAGTATTGCAGCTAGTGGAGCCGCTTTTGGTTTCCGGAAAACCATAGGATATGTTTTTGGGATACTCACTGGCCTATTAATAATATTTCTTATGGTTGCATTTGGCCTTGGGGTATTATTTTCACAATATCCCACGGTACATCTCATTTTTAAATGGATCAGTCTCTTCTATATTCTTTACCTGGCTTATAAAATAGCCACCGCCTCTTCAATCGGTTCGGACAGCTCAAAGCATCTTGGGTTCTTCCAGGGGATTCCTTTAACATTATTGAATCCCAAGGCCTATTTTGCTATAATCGCTACCGTATCACAGTTTACAAAATCCGGAGAGGCTTACTATGAAAGCTTCATATGGGTAACGGTATGGGCAATTAGTCTCACTCTAATTTTTGATTTAACGTGGGCATGGACGGGATCAATGATTGGTACTAAAATAGGTTCAAGAGGCTTGTCATCTAAAATCAATGTTTTGTTTGCAATCCTTTTAGTGGCCAGTGTTGTCGTCACAATGTTTTATTCTTAGAAAGAAATCTCAAGCGTTCACCTGGAAGGTAGTATCTCCCCTTTCAAAAAAATCGATAATCTGTGTCACAGCAGCAATTGCTGAATTCATGTTTGCCTCCACCGTCTGAGCACCCATTTTCTTCGAAGTGAAAAGCGTCCGCATCGGGAATTTTTCTTCCATTTCCACTTTCCAATTTGGCGCTATATCGGAGGCATACATAAGATCATCGCGTTCGGCCATGATTTGCATTAGGGCTTGCTCATCTATCAGGTCTTTCCGTGCAGTATTAACTAGCACCCCATTCTTTCTCAATTTTGAAAGCAGCTTATAGTTGATACTTCCTTCTGTTTCTTCATTGACAGGAATATTCAGGGAAACAAAGTTTACTATCTCATAAAGTTCGTCCGCAGATGTACAAGCTTCCACTCCCAACTCATTCATAAGCTCATTATTCACATACGGATCATAGGCAAATATTTTCATGCCAAATCCTTTGGCTATCTGAGCCATACATTTTCCAATATGTCCAAAACCATGCAATCCAATACTTTTCCCTTTCAACTCGGTCCCAGGTCCGCCCAGGTATTTTCTTCTAATCAGTCCAAGCATTAACCCAAAAGCAAGCTCAGCTACCCCATTCGAATTTTGGCCGGGCGTATTCATTACCACAACTTTTTGCTTAGAGGCCGCATCTACGTCGACATTGTCATATCCTGCACCAGCACGCACGACCACTTGCAGCTTTTTTGCAGACTTTATAACTTCCTTCGATACCTTATCACTCCGTACAATCAGTGCCTCAACTTCTCTAACCGCTTCTTCAAGATCATTTCCATTATTGTAGCGCTCCAAAAGTTTCAATTCAAAGCCTCCAGCATTATGAACAATTTGATGCACCTTTTCTATGGCTTCTTCAGCAAACGGTTTTTCTGTAGCGATTAGAATTGTTTTACTCATACTGACTTAGAACCATATTTTATTCCGGGTGAAAATAAAGAAAGTAAACCAGTTGAAATAAGTTCCAACATAGAAGGGTTCTTCTTTTCCTGTTAGGTATAGACCAAAAAAAACCCCTCAACTTTATGAGGGGTCGCACTTCTATTTATAACCAAAAATGTAAAGTGCTGGTGACTTTAGTAAAGTTCAATCGATTTACCTAACATCTGAACCATACGCAAAATGGTAGGCCATGTGCCCCGATTTAGTTAAGTTTTAAGCCCATGGTTGTTAATATTCCGGTGAATCGTAATTATTTACGAATTAAATAGTTCAAGAAATTAGCTCATTAGCCATTCAAAGGCGGTTCATTTCAATAACGCAACCGTCCGTTAATTGGTTTCAGATAAGGTTTTATTGAAAATACAACCTGAATCCAACAGCAACTGCAAGCGTAGACCTATCGATATCTCCAGATCCAGAGGTATAACTTATGCCTGGCTCAATAGCTACATTATCCACAATCCAAATGGGGTATCCTGCTTCCAAAAGCAAATTACCTCCGTCAAATTCAGATATCGTGGTTGAACCACTTTCCGATTTCCCGCTTGACACGGTATATCCAGCACCAGCATAAAAGGTTCCATTTACATAATACCTCGCAAAGGGACCGATATTAGTTGATGATGTTTTGAAATCACCTTGCTTCACAGATGACAGCCCTAAAGTCAATCCTGCTGCCAGGTTATCGATAAGAAAATAACCAGCTTGACCAGATAAGTTAAAACTTGAAGAATTGTCATCTACTCCATCAATGTTAGTAGATGAAAAAGTTAAATTAGTTGTGGTGCCTATCACCCAACCTCCTTGTTCTGTTTGAGCTTGAGCACAAAAAACAGATGTGGCAACCAATGTTGCAAGTATTAGTTTTTTCATTTTGAGAAAATTTAGTTGTTTTAAGTAGTAGTATTTAGTTTAAATCATAATAACGCTATAAGGTATTTTCGGTTAGTTAACGCTATCAAAACATCAAGATCTAAATGAAAAAAGTTGTTGTTCTTACAGGTGCAGGTATCAGTGCAGAAAGTGGACTGAAAACATTTAGGGACTCTGGAGGACTATGGGAAGGTCATGATGTGATGGAGGTTGCGACACCACAAGCCTGGAACAAGGATCGAGCACTTGTTTTAGAATTTTATAATCAAAGACGTAAGCAGTCATTAAAAGCCAAACCCAATGATGGACATTTGGCTTTGGCCGAGCTCCAGGAAGATTTCCATGTATCTATTGTTACGCAAAATGTTGATAATCTACACGAAGCTGCTGGAAGCAGCCAGGTAATGCACCTCCATGGACAGCTGAGCAAATCCAGAAGCACGTTGGACCCATCATTGGTTTATGACATAGATGGCTGGGAATTAAAAGAAGGTGATACATGTGAAAAAGGCTCACAGCTTAGGCCACATATCGTCTGGTTTGGTGAGGCGGTCCCGATGATGGAGTCCGCGATCGCAGAAGCCATTTCGGCTGATATATTCATCGTTGCAGGCACTTCCTTGGTTGTTTATCCAGCAGCTGGACTTTTAGATTTTGTTCCTCAAACAGTTCCCAAATACATCGTCGACCCAAAACTTCCAGAAATTCGATCAACTGAAAACATGCATTTGTATGAGGAACCCGCATCAACAGGACTCAGGAAAGTAAGGGAGCACATCATTAAGGAACATTTATGAGTAAAAAAACACTAGAAACCTTTTATGACGCATTCATTGAACTTGATGCAATTAAAATGGGTAATTGTTACCATCCAAACACAACCTTCAATGATCCTGCATTCAGAAATTTGAATTCAGCTGAAGTCAAAGCAATGTGGGCCATGTTAATCGAAAGATCGAATGGCAAGCTGGAAATTGAATATCATTCTGTTGTTGCAGATGATCGCTTGGGCCAGTGTACGTGGGAGGCTAAGTATCCGTTTTCGAAAACCGGCAATCAGGTTCACAACATTATTCATGCTACCATGGAATTCAAAGATGATTTGATTATAAACCACGTTGATAATTTCAATTTTTGGAGGTGGAGTTCCATGGCACTGGGAACGCCTGGAAAATTATTGGGATGGACTTCCTACTTGAAAAACAAGGTGAGCAACATGGCGATGAAATCACTGCAGGAATACATGCAAAAGTCCGCTTAATTTTCCATAAAAAGCGAATTGAGGATTTTTTTATCCTTTTTCTTGTTGAGTCCCAGCCAATCAAGTGTTGATTGATAAAATATATTATCCAAATCCTCTTGCGGCAAACCCATTTCTTCGATAAATCTCCCAATCTCTAAATCACCTAGAGGGAATGGGTAGTCAGAACCCAAACAGATCTTATTCGATCCGATTAGATCAATTACATATTTCAGGTAATCTGAATCATGAGTTATACTATCCACCCAAAATTTCCCCAAGTATTCTCTTGGATTAACATCGTTGTGAACTGCAACAAGATCCGGCCTGCAATTAAAGCCATGTTCTAATCTACCTATCGTGGCCAGCAGTGAACCTCCAGCATGTGCAAAACAAACTCTTAGTTTTGGGCATCTCTCAAAAACTCCACCAAAAATCATGGAGGCAGCCGCACGAGCTGTTTCGGCTGGCATGCCAACCAGCCATGGAAGCCAATACTTCTCCATGTATTCTCGACCCATCATTTCCCAGGGATGAACGAGTACTGCCATATCCAGGCTTTCGCATGCTTGAAAGAATTCAAAAAAAATAGGTTTGCTGAGGTTTTGATTATTGATATTGGACCCAATCTGAACACCAGGCATGCCTAATTCTTTGCAACGTTCAAGTTCTTTGATTGCGAGCTCCGGATCCTGCATAGGAACGGTACCTAATCCTATATAATGATTCGGGTAATCAGAAACCACCGCTGCAATATGATCATTTAAAAAAATGGATAGCTCAAGGCAATCATCAGGTTCAGCCCAGTAGCTAAACATTACGGGAATTGTACAAATAACCTGAACCTTGGTATCGAACGTTTCATACTCAACTATCCTCGATGATTCATCCCAACAATTTGATTGGATCTCCCTGAAAAACTTATCACCTTTCATCATCCTGGCCGCTCCAGGTTTATGATGGAGCAAAGAAATAAAATCCCCATAACCAAATTTTTCAGCAAAATTTGGAATCTGTTTAGGTATGATATGCGTGTGCATATCTATTTTCAAAGGAGTCTTCGCCATTAGGCAAAGGTAATTGAAAATGCGTCTATTGAGTTTCGCAGTACTTTTTTATCTGTTGGGTTGCCTGCTCCATTCCAAGCTTTTCAGAATTCTTGAGGCACTCGCATCCTCGGTTGGTTTTCTCAGTGCTCAGGTAAGCCATTGCTGCATTGTACCAGACATTTTTGTATCCCTGATCCACCGAGAGGTATCTTTCATAAAACCCAATGGCATCCTCAAAATTCTCTTCGTAGAAAAAGGAATTACCTATAAGAAAAAAAACTTCGACGTTTTTTGAATTGATTTGGAGTGCTTTCAAAAAATCAACGCGAGCTTGTTTGTAAGCTCTTGTTTTTAAAAGTGCTTTTCCTCTATTTAAATAAGCAAGCTCCTCCTCCGGGTTATTTTCTATCGCTTTGGTCAGGTAATTTGTAGCTAGTGCATATTCTCCACTTTCATATGCATTAGCTCCAAGGAGATTGAGCATTGGAAAAAACTCCTCATCTTCAAGAAGGTAGTTGGGAAGCTTTGCGGTTTCATCAAGCAAGGCCAGATTATACCAGGCAAGGTAATTTTCCGGTTCCAATTTCAGAGCGTTCCTTAAGTCATTTATTGCAAGATCTTCCTTGTTGATTTTTGTATAAAGCTGTGATCTGTTGATATAGAAGTCAGCAAGCGTATCAAACTCGAATGATTTATTAAAATCTATGAGTGCCTGTGTATCATTTCCAAGTTTCTGGTAGGCCATTCCCCTATATTGATACACGGTCCCAACCATAGATTGCAAGGATGTCATGAACGTACCCTTTTTTCCATAAGGATCATTTCCAAAATAGATAGCATTCGTATTGGAATTTTTGTAATTATCGATCACGTAGGTAAAATCCTTGATGGCCTGTTCAGCACTTGCTGAGTTATAATAAATCATTCCCTTTTGAAAATAAGCTTCTAGGTTGTCAGATTCAACCTTCACAACCGCCTCATAGTCGGCTAATGCTCGCAAGCTCTTGTTCTCTCTCTCATGAATAAGTCCACTAAGGAAATAGTCATCTGGCTGAGGATTCCTTCTTAAAGATTTATTAATGTAAAAACGAGCCGAATCAATGTTGTTTTCAGAGAAATGTTTCCTTGCAAGATCAAAATCATCTTGAGCAGAAATGAACAAGGCGAAAAACAGAAATAATAAACTGGATAGAGGTTTCATTTGGCTGGGAGTGTATCTCCCAAACGCAAAAAAAGGAATCATGGTTACTAGAGCACTCGCTGGATCTGCATTCCGCTACCCTTATTGAGATGAATGAATTTGCCAGATTCATATTTATAAAAGCTCACAGCCATAACCAGAAAGAGACCGGTACCTTCCGGGATTATTCGGTCGTCGATGGACACCATTCCGGTCATCGGTTCGGTAGGGATCTTCAGTAATGGCAGCATTGCACTTTCATAAGTCCCGAATTTTCCATGCAAATCTTTATTGACAGGCTTGTACCCCTGGCTTGACTGATCGAATTGGTAATCTGAAAGTGCAATCAATCTTGCTGTAATCTTAAAATTTGTAGACTCTTTTGGGTGCTTAAACGTTTTAGCAGGTATAAAGGCAGGAAAATGCAAGATCACTTGTCCTCGCTGCGATCCGGGCTTCACAAAATACTTTGCGCCGAATATCTTTTCATAAGGGGCAGAAGAGTTGAACTCAAAGCCATTCAGGATATGCCCATGTTTGCTTAAGAACAATGGACGAGTACCTGTCTTCCCTTCCTCCATTTTCGCAAGGTTCCTAAACTGCGCTGTTAATTTTCCTGAAATATAGGTTTCGCAAATCTCCGACATCCCTTCAGACAAAGATTGTCTAAGTGTCTTAGCCATTTGTGAGGCCACACCAAATTCTTTTTGATTATTTCTAAGCTCTTTGTAGGATGCCTTGGTCTTTATTTGCTTGGCTGTTGGCCCGCCCTTTCGTGCTATTATCGGGTGGTTAACCCCTTTCAAACTGTATTTTCTATATCCTTTTGGTACTTCAATTTCTTTGGGGGTTTCGGACACGTTCTTCATCAGCTGGCTCGGGTTAGATTATTTTTTTTAAATCGGGGAGAAAATTTACAAATTATCCCGTAACAACCAAAATTTTATTGACAGTAATCCTTGATTAATTATCAATCTTCTGGTTGAATCTTAGCCACTTATGAAATTCCACTTTTGTTAGTTTACATTATGGTAGATAATGGGATGACAAATCCCGGAATTTTTAGTTTAAAATTGGTTGAGTAGCTTTAGCCGCCGATGATAAAGAAATTACTTCTCAGTTTAATTTTCATTTGTTCCGGGCTCCTGTTTTCGGGATGTCAGAGAGGGAGCACCGTAACTGTAGTAAAGCCTAAGAAACATTGGTTCCCGTACAATCAAAAAAAGGATCGGAGAAAAAAGAGAACCAAGACAGTAAGAATGAAATCCTAGTTGTTCATGAAAAAATTTGTAGTACTACTCTTCGTCTTCTCCATTCTTGGATGCCAGACGAATCAAAAGACTGTTCAACCAAAGATATCCGAAACAGGACCTCTCGGTGAAAAGGCAATGGTCTCATCTGCGCATCCTCTCGCAACCAAAGTAGGCGTTGAGGTTTTGAAAAATGGCGGAAATGCGATCGATGCAGCAATAGCCGTTCAATTTGCATTGGCTGTGGTCTTTCCTCGCGCGGGGAACATCGGTGGTGGTGGATTCGCACTTTACCGAATGAACGACGGTACCATCGGTTCACTGGATTTCAGGGAAAAAGCTCCAGCCAAATCTGATAGAAATATGTATCTCGACGAGAATGGAGAAATCATTCCGGATCTAAGTACAAAAGGTCATCTTGCAGCAGGTGTTCCGGGGTCAGTAGACGGCATGTTCAAATTGCATGAGAAGTTTGGCACCAAGCCTATGACGGAATTGATCCAGCCAGCAGTAAACCTGGCTTATTATGGGTATGAGCTTACAGAGGATGCCGCCTATCAATTAAACCAGAAACGCGAGGATTTACTGGCTGTTAATGGTGATGATTTTTTCTTAATCAAAGAAGGCGGATGGCAAGCTGGAGATTCTGTAAGATACACAGAACTGGCCGCTACGCTAACTCAAATCAGAGACAGAGGTAGAGATGGTTTCTATGATGGAATAGTTGCAGATCAAATAGCAAAGGAAATGCAGCGTGGCGGTGGATTAATCTCGAAGGAAGATCTTTTGAACTACAACTCGAAATGGA
>JANQEC010000114.1 GCA_028278585.1 Cyclobacteriaceae bacterium
GAGCCTGAAACTCCTGAAGTAGTTGAAGAGCCTGAGCCTGTTTCTGAAAAACCTGAAATAGAAGAAAACCCTGTGGAGGAAGAAATTTCAGAGCCCGAAGAAGAACCTGTCACTGAAGAACCAGCTCAGGAAGAACCTGAACCTGTCGCTGAGAAGGAAGAACAGCCCGCTGAGGCGACCGAGGAGGTGAAAAAAGAAAAACCAGGACCTAGAATATCAAGGACAGTTTCTTTCTTTGATGAACTCGGCGATAAAGATTAAAAATAGATACTCTTAAAATTTATTCATTCACTCATTCACTCATTCATTCATTCAATTCCATGGGTAAAGTTTCACTAGAAGGAATGGAGTTCTATGCCCGACATGGCTATTACGAAGAAGAGCGTGTCATTGGCAATAAATATAGTGTAGATGTCACCCTGGAACTCGATTTTGATCACGCGGCAAAGGATGATAAATTGGAAGGAACTGTTGACTATGAGCGGGTTTATGAAATTGTCCAGGAGGTAATGAGCATTGACGCAAAACTACTCGAGCACCTGGCCGGGAAAATGATCAAAGCATTGAAGGAAAATTTTGATCAGGTGCGATCCGTTGAGGTGAAGATCAGCAAGTATAATCCCCCAATTAAAGGACTGTGTAAAAGAGCTGTCGTTACATTGACAGGGTAGCTACACAAAGACAAATCCCCTTCCGTCACTTTCATCATAGAACTCAATTTTTTTTCCAACCAGAAACATCATTTCTTTCTTCTGGATGAGCACCTGAACATCGTCGACATAATATTCATCATCACTTTCCTTCTTTTTATCAAAGCCCAATTTGAACGCAACACCGCACCCGGCACCCCGTACGCCTACCCGCAGGCCGTATTCTTCAGGAATTCCTTTGTTCTTAAGAATGTTCCTGATCTCTTTTAGTGCAGCATCAGTTATTTCTATTGGCGGCTTCATATATCAAAAGTATTATTTTTGACGTTCATCAACCTTAACACTTCTTCTTATGGAAATGGTTTACGAACTTTTAAAAATTACCCTGCCAGCGGTAATTGTATTGTATGTAGCCTACTTGTTGGTAAGATCATTTTTACAGAAGCAATTGGATGAGATAGCGTTTAACGCCAGGCAAAAATCACAGGAGACAGTTGTTCCAATAAGACTTCAGGCGTATGAAAGAGTCATCTTACTTCTTGAGAGAATAACTCCAAGCAACCTGCTTTCAAGACTTGGAAATTCAGACTATTCGGCGGAGGAATTTCAACAGATCCTGATCCATGAAATCCGCAATGAAGTGAACCACAATTTATCCCAGCAATTGTACATGTCGGATAGCGCCTGGACGTATGTGATGACGGCTGTCGAGCAGACAATTTCACTTATCAATTCATCCACCAACGGACTAGATGAAAAAGCCAAAGGAATTGATCTCGCCAGAGCTGTTTTGGAAAACGGAGCAGCAGAGGAAATGGACACTCCTAAACAAGCCATAAAATTCATTAAGGAAGAAATTCAGGAAATCTTTTAGGGCCAATCAAGAAGTACAAACACGATCGAAATTTCCACTCTGGGAATGAATCGATTGAGTTGTTTAGAATATATTGCGGGCCATTATTTAGATAATTAAATCATGTCATCAAAAAAGGCACTCATTGTAGGAGCAACCGGCTTGGTTGGAAAAGCATTGGTAAGGCATCTTCTTGAAAAAGATTCATACCAGGAAATCATCATTCTAACAAGACGTGAACTTGCGATTAAGGACAACCGACTGAAGGTCGTATTGATCGAAAATTTTGATCACCTCGCAGACTACAAAGACCAGATGAATGCCCATGACATCTATTGCACCATTGGAACAACCAGAAAAAAGGCCGGATCCAAGGAGAACTTTTTGAAGATCGATTACGATTATCCGATAGAGCTTGCCAAGCTCACAATGGATCAATCGAATTTTCAGCAATTTTTAATGGTGACCTCATTAGGAGCAAATGCAGAATCTCCTCTTTTTTATAATGAGACAAAAGGCAAACTTGAAGAAGCATTGATCGCTTTAAACATGAGGTCATTAAGCATTTTTCAGCCCTCATTGCTACTAGGATATAGGGATGAATTTCGATTGATAGAAGAGATCGGAAAGTTTTTTAGTGCCTTGCTCTCCTTTTTTGTGGTAGGTTCGAAAAAAAGACTATGGTCCATTCGGGGAGATGAAGTTGCCGAGTCAATGTACATGGTTTCCAAGAAAAACGAGAAAGGTGTAAAAAGATACAAACCAAATGACATGCTCAAAATGATCTATACATGGTAGCTGTTATTCAGCGTGTTGGATCTGCTTCTGTAACCATTGAAGGTGCCAGGAGATCTGAAATAGCAAGCGGCCTTCTTGTTTTAATAGGGATTGAAGATGCAGATGATCAATCAGATATTGAATGGCTCTCCCGAAAAATTGTAAACCTGAGAATTTTTGGAGATGATCAGGGTGTTATGAACAAAAGCCTCCTTGATGTTAATGGTGAAATCTTGGTAGTTAGTCAATTCACATTGCAAGCAAGCACAAAAAAAGGAAACCGGCCCTCCTACATCAAAGCATCTAAACCAGGTATTGCAATCCCACTTTATGAGTCGTTTGTTAAGGCATTACAGCAACAAATTTCGGATGAGGTCAAGACCGGCGAATTCGGAGCTGATATGAAAATTTCCCTGGTCAACGATGGGCCTGTCACCATCATCATCGACACGAAGAATAAGCAATAGAATTTGGGATTTAAGATTGTAGATTTTGGATTGTTTCGATTGGAACTTCTTTTTGGAAATCGCAATCCCCTCAATCCAAAATCGTCGATCGAATAAATCTAAAATCGTCGATCGAATAAATCCAAAATCCCACAATCAAATTAATCTACAATCGGCTAAAATCAAGTTATCTTTGCGCCTCGATTTTTGATTTGAACGAGAGTCAACGGCTTGAAGCCTATGGCAAACGATATGAAAAACATTAGAAACTTCTGTATTATCGCTCATATAGATCATGGGAAAAGTACACTTGCAGATCGACTCCTGGAGAGCACAAAAACAGTTTCATCCAGGGATATGCAGGCACAGCTACTTGATGACATGGATTTGGAGAGAGAGCGTGGAATTACGATCAAGAGCCATGCAATACAGATGGACTATAAGCATGAGGGAGAGGAATACACACTCAACCTGATTGATACACCAGGACATGTTGATTTCTCCTATGAAGTTTCGAGATCTATTGCCGCATGTGAAGGTGCATTATTAGTTGTAGATGCATCCCAGGGCATAGAAGCTCAGACAATATCTAACCTCTACCTTGCTCTTGAACATGACCTGGAAGTAATTCCTGTGCTTAACAAAATTGACCTTCCAGGTGCCATGCCCGATGAGGTTTCAGATCAGATTATTGATTTGATCGGCTGTGAAAAAGAAGATATTATCCATGCCAGTGCCAAGGAAGGGATAGGCATCGAAGATATCCTTGAGGCCATTATAAATAAGGTACCAGCTCCAAATGGAAATCCGGATGAACCGCTTCAGGCCATGATCTTCGATTCTGTCTTCAATCCTTATAGAGGTATCGAAGTTTTTTTCCGGGTTTTTAATGGAAGCTTAAGTCAGGGGGATAAAGTAAAATTTGTCAACACTGGCAAAACCTATGATGCGGATGAAATTGGTGTTTTAAAACTTCAACATGATTCCAGGAAATCAGTATCGGCCGGTAATGTTGGGTACCTTATTTCAGGAATAAAAGTCGCCAAAGAAGTAAAAGTTGGTGATACGATCACCCATGTCGACAATCCAACCGACAAAGAAGTAAAAGGATTTGAAGATGTCAAACCAATGGTATTTGCCGGGATCTATCCTGTCGATACCAGCGAGTTTGAGGAGTTGCGGGCTTCAATGGAGAAGCTTCAGTTAAATGATGCAGCTTTGATTTGGGAACCAGAAACATCAATGGCATTGGGTTTTGGTTTTCGGTGTGGATTTTTAGGGATGCTTCACATGGAAATCGTGCAAGAGAGGCTGGAGCGGGAGTTTGGAATGACGGTAATTACAACAGTGCCCTCTGTACAATTTCATGCCATTGAAAACAATGGAAACATAGTGGAGGTCAGTGCCCCATCCGAATTGCCAGAGCCAACATTGATTGATCACATTGAAGAACCCTATATCAGGGCTCAAATAATAACCAAGGCAGAATACATTGGACCAATCATAGCATTGTGTGTGGATAAAAGGGGAGAAATAAAAAATCAGGTCTATCTAACCTCAGACCGTGTAGAGTTATCCTTTGAACTACCACTTGCGGAAATCGTTTTCGATTTCTTTGATAAGCTTAAGACGATATCAAGAGGATATGCCTCTTTGGATTATGAGTTAATTGGATATCGTCAGTCGAATATGGTGAAGCTGGATATCATGTTGAACGGGGACAAAGTGGATGCTTTATCAGCTATTGTTCACAAAGATAAAGCCTATGAGTGGGGAAAAAGACTTTGCGAAAAATTGCGAGAACTGATCCCAAGACAAATGTTTGAAATAGCGGTTCAGGCAGCCATTGGAACAAAGATCATAGCAAGAGAAACGGTAAGAGCTTTGCGAAAAAATGTACTGGCGAAATGTTATGGAGGGGATATAACGAGGAAAAGAAAATTGCTTGAGAAACAGAAAAAAGGTAAAAAACGAATGCGACAAGTGGGCAATGTAGAAATTCCTCAAGAAGCATTTATGGCAGTACTTAAGTTGGATTGAAGTTGGAAGATCGAAACAAGAAGTTGTAAAATCGTTTAGTCCATTGCAAATTAGAAAGAGAAGTAAAATCTGAAATCTACAATCCAAAAATCTAAAATCTACACATATGCCTACAGTAATAGACGGTCGTAAAATCTCAAAAGATATAAAAGAAGAGATAGCGCATAGGGTTGATGGACTCAAGGCTGAAGGCAAACGCGTGCCACACCTGGCGATTATTATTGTTGGCGATGATGCACCAAGCCATACCTATGTGAATGGTAAGATCAATGCGTGTAAAGAAGTAGGTTTTGAATATACCTTATTGCACTTTGCTAACTCATTATCTGAGGAGAAGCTAATTAAACACATCACAAAGCTCAATGAAGATGATGATATTGATGGCTTCATTGTTCAGATTCCACTTCCGGATCATATTTCGGTTGAGCATGTAAATGAGAAAATTTCTCCGGACAAGGATGTAGATGGCTTTACCAATCAAAACTTCGGAAGCATAACTTCTACGCATCATCTCTTACTCCCGGCCACACCGTTTGGGATCATGGAACTCCTGAAGAGATACGAAATCAAAACAAAAGGTAAAGAATGCGTAGTGGTCGGCGCAAGCCGGTTGGTAGGTTCACCTGTCAGCCTCATGATGCTCCAGGATGGGATGGCTACAGTAACCGTTTGTCATGAGTTCACCAAAGATCTAAGTAAACATACCAGGCAAGCGGATATATTAATTGTAGCAGTTGGAAAACCAAACTTGATCACTAAGGACATGGTCAAGAAAAATGCTGTCATCATTGATGTAGGGACTACCCGTGTGGAAGATAAGACCAGGAAATCCGGGTTTAGACTTTCAGGTGATGTTGACTATGAAAATGTAGCACCTCTTGCCAGCTACATTACTCCCGTTCCGGGAGGAGTTGGACCGATGACCATTGCTTCTCTTTTATTGAATACCCTTAAGGCATATGAAGCCCGAAAAATCTGATCCGGATTTCTTACCATTGATGGAGTCCTTTCATACCATTCAGGGCGAAGGATATCATACCGGTAAATCTGCTTATTTTATCAGGTTAGGTGGCTGTGATGTGGGTTGCCATTGGTGTGATGTCAAAGAATCATGGGATGCCTCACCATTTGACTGGATATCGGTTGTGGAAATTGCCGATCGAGCGAAGCGTTCGGGTGCTGAGATTGCTGTAATTACCGGGGGTGAACCCTTAATGTATGATTTGTCTTCCTTAACCGAAGAAATCAGAAAAAGAGGAATGACAACCAACATGGAAACCTCAGGTGCCTATCCGTTGACTGGCACCTGGGATTGGATTTGTTTTTCTCCAAAGAAGTTTAAAGCGCCCCTTGAAGAGTTTTATTCAAAATCCAATGAGCTAAAAGTCATCGTATACAACAGGTCTGATTTGAAATGGTCGCTGGAACATGCAAGTAAGATGACTTCCAAAGCAAAATTGTTTTTGCAGCCAGAGTGGTCGAAATCAAAGGAAGTTGCCCCATTGATAATCGATTTTGTCAAGGAGAATCCTGGATGGCAAATTTCACTTCAAACACATAAATACCTGAACATCCCGTAGTTTCTGATTAGAATTGCTCTAGCATGAAAACGAAAATTGACCCTCAACTTTTGATTGCTATAGGAGTTTTGATCGCCAGCTTTTCAGCATTGTTCGTTTACATGAGACAAGCTCAAATAATGAATGATCAAACTGGAATTCTGTTGCAACAAAGCAAGGCCAATGCCTGGCCCCATATTGACATAAGTTTAAACGTTTCAACACAGAACGATTCAATAAAATCATTTCAGATCTCTGTTATCAATAAAGGAACAGGACCAGCCATTGTAAATAGCGTGCGACTTTCGATTGATGATGTAGCGACCAGAAACTGGGAAGACTTTTTTGACAAAGCCAATAAACCTGATTCGATTTCTTCGAGTTGGTCAGCATCGAGCATTAGTAATTCAGTGATTTCACCTCGTGAATCAATTCTGATTTTTTCCCCGTATGATCCTGAACTGAGAACCTGGATCTTTAACAACGCGTCAAAAATGAAGATGGAAATATGTTACCGTTCGGTCTTCGATGACTACTGGATGGTCACTCGAGAGGGGTTTTCAGGCATGGAACAGAGTTCGGCAAGAAGTTTGGACGCGTGTTCATTATCAGAAGACGAGCTTTTTATAAACTAATTCAAAAAATGATTGGATTGATCGCAACAAGAAGTAATAACAGAATACCAGGTATGGTGTTGATGCTTCTTCTAGTGATTTGCCACTTTCAGCCAGCGTTTTCTCAAAATCTTTCAAGTTCAAATAAGAAAGCATTAAAGCTTTACGAAAAGGGCCAGTCAAAAGCCAAAGAACGGGATTTTGAATCGGCCCTGGCTTTTTTTGCTGGCGCCATCAAAAATGATCCCGGTTTCTTTGAAGCGTATTTGAGACGTGGCAGCTTGTTCAACGCTATGGGGATGGAAGATTCTGTATACGCCAATCTCAAAAGCTATTTAAGCCTGACAACCACCCCAAACCCTACCATTTTAAACAGAATGGCCACAATGGCTTTTGGCAGAGGAAACTATGAAGAGTCAGAGGGATACATTAACGCTCTGTTTGAAATCGTTCCGGAGGCTAAAGATGAAAGAGAAATGGGCCTTTTGAAAAAAAGTTTAGATTTTGCCAGGATTGAAATTGCCAAAGAATCGGAAGTGGAAATTGTGCCACTTCCCGACCAGGTGAACAGATTTACGCTGCAGTACCTTCCAACAATTACCATTGACAATTCTACACTTGTTTATACCAAACGTGACTTGATAGAAGGAGACGAAGACATAGTTGTAAGTTATTTCCGAAATGACAAATGGACAGAAGCTCAATCAATCTCTCCCCGAATCAATTCACCACTCAATGAAGGCGCATGTACTATTTCTGCTGATGGGAGAGTCATGATCTTGACTTCTTGTGATAAGCGGGATTCCTTTGGGAGTTGTGATTTATATATCACCAGGAAAACTGAAAATGGTTGGTCAAAGCCCAGAAATTTAGGCAAGCCTGTAAATTCTCAATATTGGGAGTCTCAACCATCGCTTTCCGCAGATGGGAAGCAGATATATTTCTCTTCAAACAGACCTGGGGGAAATGGCGGAAGAGATTTGTGGCTCACAACATACGTTGACAAAAAGTGGTCACAACCCAGGAATTTAGGTAAGACTATCAATTCATTTAAGGATGAAACAACGCCTTTTATACATCCTGGCTGTGAAACCATTTATTTCTCATCAAATGGCTATGTTGGTATGGGGGGCTTTGACTTGATGCGTTCCAATTTCGTTGATTCATCCTGGACCAATCCAGAAAACCTTGGACATCCAATTAATTCGTATAGTGATGAGGTGGCATTGTTGATTGGCGGAGATGGTAAGACCGCTTATTTCGCCAAAGAGACACAAAGAGATAGAAGGATCATTGACAGCCAGATTGTGACTTTTATATTGCCAGAAAACCATAGGGCAAAACCTGCTACATATATTGTAGGAAGAACCTTTGATAGCAAGACCGGAGAGCCTATCAGAGCTAAGATTGAGATTGTGGATCTGGACAAGAACTCATTTCTTTATCAGGCAGAATCGGATACAATAACAGGCAACTACACCATGGTACTGCCATCAGATAAAGATCTTGCATGCTACGTGAAAAAAAAGGGCTATCTCTTCTATGAGCGTAATTTTTATACCGAATCCAATACCATTGTAGCTCCCGATACCATCGATATCCACCTTAAACCCATAGCAGTGGATGAATTCCTGGTCCTGCGTAACATATATTTTGAGTTAAATTCATATGAATTAAATGAAAAATCCGTGTCTGAGTTGAGCAATGTGGTGGAAATACTACAGGAGAACCCGGGAATGGTGGTGGAAATCAGTGGCCATACTGACAATATTGGCTCAGAATCCTATAATCAGACTTTGTCAGAAAAAAGAGCGGAGCAGGTATTCAATGAAATTGTCAAAAATCAGATTGATCAAACCAGGCTTTCCTACAAGGGATTTGGTGATCAATTTCCGATCAAATCGAATGAAACCGAAGAAGGACGTCAATCAAATCGTCGAATCGAATTTCGCGTAGTACGAATAAATCCCTAAAAGGTTCTTCCGGTAGATCATTTTTTAACCCTTCAACTTAACGGAATAAAATCAATGTAAAATTTTGAGTAATCCAATAATTATTTGGAATAATTGAATATTTCAAAGAATATTCCTTAGTAAAACGCATTTATAGCAAATGTAAGCTCATTGACCTTGGATTTTTAAGAGTTCCTATTTTGTTAGGAAATCTCTAAAAAGTGATATCTTTCGGGTTCGAAAATTATATTGTTTAACATTTAAACTAGTAAGTATGAAGAGGATTTTACTACTATGTTTGGTGTTCTTTACGGCTTTTGCATTTTCTGCACTAGCGCAAAGAACCGTTTCCGGTAAGGTCACCGATGATTCAGGTGAAGGACTTCCGGGTGTGAATGTTGTGATTAAAGACACAACATTAGGTACTACGACCGATTTAGATGGAAATTTTAGCCTCACTATCGAGGAAGGAACCACGCTGATCTTTTCTTTCGTAGGATTTGAATCTCAGGAAATTGAAGTCGGAGCCCGTTCAGTTATTGACGTAACGATGGGCGGAGTGATTGAACTTCAAGAGGTTATTGTAACTGGTCAGGGAGCTGGTATCAGTAAGAATCGGGTTGCTACAACAGTGGATGTTGTTTCTGCACAAGATCTGGAGAACAAGCCATTGACCAGAATTGATCAGGTGATCCAATCTGCACTTCCAAGTTCTCAGATTCTGATGTCTTCTGGTGCTCCTGGAACTGCCTCTATTGTAAGATCTAGAGGTATAGCTTCCGCAGCACTTTCCACAACTCCTATCATTTACATTGACGGAGTTCGGGTTGACAACTTGAACACTGCATCAGAGCTGAGCGTAGGAACTGGAGGAGCTCAAAGTTCAGCATTAGCTGATATCCCAGTTGAAGCAATTGATAGAATTGAGTTTGTAAAAGGAGGAGCAGCTACCACATTGTATGGGGCAGATGCTGGGAATGGTGTGATTCAAATCTTTACTAAAAAGGGTAAAGCTGGTAAAGCACGGTTTTCATTCGAAACACAGCTCGGAGCAATCAAAGGAACTGAAGATTACTTTAAGTATGATCAGACTGGCGACATTGTTTTTAGAACAGGCCTTAGTCAGACCTATCGTATTGGAGCTTCCGGAGGTAATGAAAATGTAACATACAATTTCACCGGAAGTATGTTTGGTGATAATGGATTTAGAGAAGGAATTGAAAATCAGAGATACAGCCTTAGAACAACGGTCAATGCTTCATTGAATGAGAAGTTAAACCTTACGTCGAGTTTAGGTTTTGTTAAAAACGATTACACCAGATTACCTAATGCGAATACATCGTTTGACAGAGCGTATGGTATTGAGCAAGGTCTTTCTACCGGAACATTTGGTCTTTCTACCAATATTCCATCGGACTGGACAGCAGCTGATATCAACATAGTTGAGGATTTGATCTCTGATGTCGCAAGAGCTGCGGACATTACAGAATTAGTTACTCGATTCCAGAACTCGCAATCGTTGACGTATGATCCAAATGATAAGATTTCAATCAAAGGAACTTTTGGAGTGGATTACAGACATTCGAAAGCCCAGGATATTACAACCAATGAGTACTTGATCATTCAGCAGGCAGAAGCACCTGGAACAACAGATCAAGGGTCAATTGAAATTGCTGAAAGGAATTTCTTGTCAACCACCGGTAGTTTGAATGTCCAGTATCAAGAGAGCATTAATGACTTCTCATTCATTACAATTATCGGAGGTCAGTTCTTTAGAAATGATGATCGACAGACTGAGATCGATGCTACTAACGTTGTGGAAGGTTCTAAATCAATTAATAATGCGTCTACTACTACAGCCGAGGATTTTATTCAGATTGTGACCAACTATGGATTCTTTGGCAAGGAGAACGTGGGCTACAAAGACCGATACTTTGTGGACTTTGGATTCAGAGTTGACTACAACACGGCATTTGGTACAGATGTAGGAGGACAGTTCTTCCCTTCAATTGGTGCATCTTATGTTGTTAGTAACGAGGCATTTTTTGATGGCCTTACAAATGTTGTCACGTTCTTGAAGTTACGAGGTACTTATGGTGAAGCGGGTAACTTCCCGGAGCCATTTGCAAGAGCTGCAAACTTAGAGGTGAACGCATTCCTTGGAGGAACAGCGATCCAACCAGATGTTCCTGCGGCACTTGATCTCAAGCCTGAAAGAGTTAAAACAACTGAGTTCGGAGCAGACATGAGGTTCCTTGATGATAGAATATCCATTGGTGTGACGTACTATGATTCGAAAACTGAAGATGCCTTGTTTACGGCACCTTTTGCTCCCTCATTTGGTCTTAGTCGACGACAAAGGAACCTGGGGATCATCAGCAATAAAGGATGGGAAATTGTGACATCATTTAATGTAGTGAAGAATGCTGATTGGGATGTAAACCTTAATGCATCCTATAATACTGTTGAGAACCTGGTTGAAAGTACTGGTGGAGCGGCAGAATTCAACATCGGAGGATTTACTTTCTTAGGACCTTTTGTTACAGAAGGATTGCCATTAGGTTACCTGAGAGGTGCTCAACCTACATTTGATGAAAGTGGTGCTACAATAAATGTTGAGAGAAACACTGATCTGGGTAAAACACTACCAGATTTCTTTGGCTCAATGACACTGAATGTTACTTTCAAACAAAGATGGAGTTTGTTTGTAACGGGTGACTACCAAAAAGGTGCATTTTCAGTAAATACGAATGAGGTACTTAGGTTCTTCAGGGGACTTGATGATGATAGAGTTCCAGCTGCAAGTAAGAGTGTATCCTTTTTTGATCTGGGAGGTGTTTGGGTTGAGAAAAGTGACTTTCTTAAAGTTAGAAACATCAGTCTTGCCTATTCAATGCCCAACGAATGGTTCAATGACATTGTAAAAAATGTTAGAGTTTCATTTACTGCGTTGAACCCGTTCAACTTTTATGCAGCAACCAACTTCGATCCTGAAACAACAGGAGCTGGTGCTAGAAGCCAAAACGCGGTTAATGTTGGAGGTTTTGGGTACGGAACTTTCTCCGCACCAAGACAATACCTGGGTTCAATCAAGTTCAATTTTTAATTAAGGAATCATGAAAAAAATTAGAATATCATTAATAGTTTTCTGTGCCGCTTGGTTAATGAATGGATGTGATCTTACAGATCCAACAGAAGTAGTTAATCCAAATGTGACAGAGGGAACCATCGTTGGGACTCCCAACTCAACCTCTCTATGGATGATCGGTCTACAAAGACAGATGGCCCTGACGTACAATGAAGTCTTAGTTATCGGAGAACTAGCAACTGATAACTATGTGAATACACAAACGTTCTTCAATCAGACATTTGATGTATTAGATATCCGGTTTAATGATGCAGATGTGAATGCATTGGCATTTGACATTGCAGATTTAAAGGAGAGTGCGAATACTGGTATTAATGCAATCCATCCAGGTGATTCGGAAGCAACAGATGCCCAGCTAGCTGAGCTTCACTTCCACAGAGGATGGGCTTACCTGTTAGCTGGTGAGATCTTTAAGACGCTACCAGATGTACCAGGAGAAGCTGCAGTACCAGCTGCAACACATATTGCGAATGCAATTGCAGATTTCCAGGCAGCTGAGGTATTGGATGCAGCAAGTGCTTCTTACAAGTTAGCACTTGCCAGAGCATACTATTTCTTAGGTGATCAGGCGAATGCAGTCGCGAAAGCCAATGAAGCGATCGCAGCAGATGCAGCTTTCTTGAGAACTGTTGAGTATGATGGTACGAATGGTCCTGATGGAGATCTTCAGGATGCATTGCAAGATCGAGGTAACTTCGATGACTTGCAGCCATTGCCAAGCCTTGACTTTTTGGATCCTAAGCAGTATGCGATCACAGCGACAGATGATAGCCCTGTTTACATTCAGAAAATAGAAGAAGCTCATCTTATTCTGGCTGAAGGTCAAATTGCAGACGATAACCTTACCGGAGCTAATGCAACGATGAAAGCAATAATTGCGCTTGTAGGAACAAGAGCGACTGCTACATTTGATGATTCTGTTGAGGGTCGTACAAATGATGCTACTACGAGCACATTTAATCGACCGGATACAACAACCACAACTGTTTCATTTGCTGGTGGAACTCCACGAGCAGGACTGGTCCTTAATAGGGAAAATCCTGTGACTATTCCGATAATTTCCGGAACCTCTTTGGTAGATGGAGATATTGATGCGCTAGTTACTGAAGATGATTACCTGGAAGCACTGTATTTGATGAGACAGGAAATATTCATTGCAGAAGGAAGAAGATGGGTAGACCTGGGAATCAAGCTTCCGGTTTCGGAAGTTGAGCAACTGTCAAACACCAGCATCACTTCAAGTGATATTACGGCTGCTATCCCTGCTTTCCTACCTACTAATATGGATGCAATCACGTATGATGCAAGTACCCCGGGTGCAGAAACATGTGTGATTACGCATAACATAAATGCTATATTGGCAGCAAATAAAGCAGACGCTGCGGTATTGCCATTCCATTAATAGTTAGAAAAACTACTTATTAAAAAGGGTGCCTTTAGGCACCCTTTTTTTTATCCTTCCTAATTCAATCGCTTTATGGTGAGCGTCTACACTTGATCTACAACAAGAAATAATCACCGAATTCAGCCTCTCATGCTGATTTGATAAATCTAATATTGTGGGCCTGTCCCCACTGATTGAATTGTTCAATTCATATAAAACATTGATTTAAGTATGAGTAGGATTTTACTATTATTTGTAATGTTCTTTGTGGGTTTTGCATTTTCCGCAATTGCACAAAGAACGGTTACCGGAACAGTCACTGATGATACGGGTGAAACGCTTCCGGGTGTAAACGTGGTGATTAAAGGCACCTCGACAGGTACTACGACGGATGTGAATGGAAGCTACAGTTTGTCTGTGCCCAATAATGCCGTCCTAGTTTTCTCTTATGTAGGTTTTGAAAACCAGGAAGTTGAAGTTGGTGCTCGTTCGGTTATTGACGTTTCCTTAGGAGGTGTTACCGAATTGCAAGAAGTTTTAGTCGTAGGTTATGGCGAGCAGAGTCAACGTTTTAGTACACAAAGTGTTTCAACTGTAACCGCAGCTAATATTAAGAACCTTCCGGTTCTTTCTGCGCAAGAAGCGTTGCAAGGTCAAGCTGCTGGTGTTCAGATGGTTGGTTCCAGTGGTATCATTGGTGCACGACCTACGGTAAGAATACGAGGGGTTGCATCGCTTGAAGGAGCAGAACCACTATATGTGATAGATGGAGTTCCGCTTGTAAACGTAGATAACTCTTTGAATGCAGGTGGTACGGAGATGAACCCTTTGGCTACTATAAATCCTTCAGAGATTGAGTCAGTTTCGGTATTGAAGGATGCTGCCGCAGTAGCTATTTATGGATCTCGAGGATCGAATGGTGTAATCTTGATCAATACTAAAAAAGGAAAGAGAAACCAAGAGACTGTATTCTCTGCTGATGTGTTTACTGGGTGGGTAGAAGCTACTCAGGAACGAGAAATGATGAATGCGGATCAATACCGTGAGTATTCTGCGAATGCTTATGTAGGACAGGGGGATGACCCTAACAAAACGCCTGCTGATTTTCGGCAGACTAGTTTTGATTGGCCTGGAGCAGTACTTAGAACAGGACGCACCACCAACTATTCTCTTAGTGCGAGAGGTGGTAGCGAGAATACTTCATTCTATGTAGGTGGAACATATTTTCAGCAGGAGGGCTTCACAATAGGTAATGAGGGTGACCGGATAAATTTTCGTTTAAACATGGATCACTCTGCAACTGACAACCTTCGTTTTGGAGCCAATGTTGGGATAACAAGATTAGAGTTTGATCGGCTTTTTACTGAGAACAGTACATTTGCACCTCTTACATCTGCTTATCTGCAAGTGCCATGGGTTGAGCCGGCAGATGAAAACGGAGAATTTATAAATACCGGTTTCATTGCTAATGTTATTGGTATTGAGGCCACTTCTATTTTTCTTCAAATTCAAAGAAGAACGACTGGTAATGTTTACGTCGAATGGGATATTCTTGAAGGATTGACAGCAAAATCTGATTTTGGTGTCGATATTGGTCAAAACGAAGAAACTCAGAGATATCCGGATGTATTCTCACCAGGAGGATCTGGCTATAAGCGAATTTTTCAGGACAACAAACACCTGATCACAAATACACTACGCTATAACAAGGATATCAATGATGATATGCGATTTTCAATTTTAGCAGGTCATTCTTATGAGATCAATAGGAATGAAATTATTGCAGTGGAAGGTAATGGATTTGTTAGTGATCAACTTCCAAACGTTGCATCAGCGTCAACACCTACTATAACCAGTGCGACAGGTAATGATTGGGCCATTGAATCTATGTTTTCAAGATTAAATTACTCATTCCTGGACAGATACCTATTTGAAGCAACCGTACGTAGAGATGGATCTTCCAGGTTTGGCACTAACAATAGATACGGTAACTTCTGGGCAGTCTCTGGAGGATGGATTCTTAGTGAAGAATCGTTCCTTTCCGGAATCGATGCAATAAATCTATTGAAATTGAAAGTGAGTTATGGTACGTCTGGTAATGATCAGATGGGTGGTAACTTTAGGTCTCTTGGCCTTTACGGTGCTGGTAATATTCCTAGTTATAACGGCAATGCCGGTATTGAACCATCAAATCCATCAAATCCGGATTTGACTTGGGAAGAAACGACACAGTTAGATGTTACATTAACTGCAGGTCTATTTGATAACAGAGTAAGCTTAGAGGCTAGTTACTACATAAAAGATACTGATGGATTTCTGTTAGATGTGCCACTTCCTCAGACTACAGGATTTACCAGTAGAACTGAAAACATAGGTGAGGTACGTAATAAAGGCATTGACCTAGCAATTACAGGAGATATTGTTCGAAGTAGTGATTTTAGCATCAGGTCAACATTGAATCTTGGTTTCCTTAACAACGAGGTGACCTCATTACCGGATGATAATCAGGATATTCAAGGAAATAATTTTGTTGGAGGAAGTGATTCACAAAGAGCTATTCAAGGGCATAGTATTAACCAGTTTTATTTGATTAATTATGTTGGGATTGATCCTGCTACCGGTGAAGCTCAGTGGTTAGATGCTGATGGTGAAATTACAAATGCTCCTGTGGCGGATGACAGGCAAATTCAAGGTTCTGCAATTCCTGATTTGTCCGGTAGTTTCAGGACTGAAGTTCGTTACCAGGATTTTGATCTCGGCTTCCTATTTACATTCGTTCAAGGAAACGAGGTTTTCTTAAGTGATATGCGATTTAGTGATAATCCGGACAATTTTGACAGCTTTGGGTTATCTACAAGATTGCTTGATACTTGGCAACAGCCAGGAGATGTTGCATATGCCCCTGGTTTTGAAGCAACAACGTTTTCAACGTTTGCTCAAAGGTCAACTCAACAATTGTTTGACGGGTCTTATGTCAGATTGAAGAACATCACATTGGGCTACTCAATGCCTAATAATTTTCTTGATAACACATTTATCGATAGAGCAAGAGTTTATGTCATGGGAACCAATTTGTGGACATTTGCCAGTGATCTTTGGGATTTTGGTGTAGAACCGGAGGTCAATGGTGGAGCTTCTAATCCCCAAATTCAAGGAGAGTCTTTCTTTGCAGCTCCAATGGCTAGAACCATTTCCGTAGGTGTAAGCCTTGGCTTTTAATTCAAAAAATTAAAGAGATATGAAGAAGAAATTTAATTTGATTATAATCACATTAGCAGTTGTTGCTTTTGTGGGATGTAAGGATAAGCTAGAGGAAATTGTACCTCAGCAAAGTATTAGTGATCAGTTAGCTTTTGCTGATGAAACAGGCGCTACCGGAGCGACAATTGGTATTTATGGATTGGCCCAGGATCTGGAGGTATTCGGGTCAATGCCTGCGGTAATCTCAGATTTTCAATCGGATAATGTAAATTTTATTGGATCATTTCCAACATTGAATGCGATTAATAATTATGCCACTCTTGCGAATAACGCAAGTATCAATGGTATTTGGAGAGATAATTTTGAAACTATTCTTGCAGCAAATGCTGTAATTACGAACGTTCCTGATGTTCCTGGTGATGGATTTACTCAGGCCGAGCGTGATGCACTAATTGGAGAAGCGAAGTTCATGAGAGCAGCCGTCTATTTTCAGATGGTAAATCTATTCGCACATACATACCAAATAGAGAATGGTGCAAATGATGCACTACCATTGATTACCGAACCGTTTACCGGAGAAGTGGTTCTTTATTCAAGAGCTACTTTGAATGAGATTCATGCGCTAATTGAGCAAGATCTTCTAGATGCAATTACTGCTCTTCCAGGTGATGATCTCGCTCCTTCAAGAGCTTCTGTTGGAGCTGCAAGAACCCTTCTTTCAAGACTTTATTTGTATAGGGGTGATTTTGCTGCTGCTGCTACTCAAGCGTCACAGGTTAGTGGAGGTACATACGTTCCTGCTGTTGACAATGGTTATTGGGCTGCGGGTGGAAGTGAATTCCTATTCACAATAGTAAATACGGCCGTTGACAATGGAGAAACCGGTTCCGGAGGATGGAATTCATACTATGAGCCAGCTGAACAAGGCGGTAGAGGTGATTGTCCATTTTCGGCAGATCTACTTGCTGCATTTGATCCGGCAGATGCTAGACTTGCTTTCAGCGAAGTTGGTGACAATGGAGAAACTTATACATTGAAATTCAACGATGCATCCACCGATGTTAGCTTTGTACCAGTTGTACGGGTAACAGAGGCGTATTTGAACCATGCTGAAGCATTAGGCAATACAAGTGGTACTATTACTCAAGAAATGGTTGATTTGTTGAATATGTCTAGAACGAGAGCTGGATTAACTAGATTTTTTATTGCAGATTTTGCAACAGTTGGAGACTACTTGACTGCTGTTTTGAATGAGCGAAGGCTTGAATTAGCCTTTGAGGGACACAGAAGGATGGACCTTCTTAGAAATGGTCAAAATTTGAGACCTGCCGGTGATGTGGATTTTACTGCATCTGCACCTGGACAGGACCAAACAATCCTACCTATTCCTCAGCAAGAGAGAGATTTGAATCCTAATTTAACTCAAAACAACGGTTACTAATTTCTTTAACTATTTTGGAACTTTAACTATTGTGGAAATAGAGCTTCACATACAGGTGGAGCTCTATTCCATTTTTGCGATACTTCATATTTTATAGCTCTGGAAGCAAATGTGCGATCACAGGAAGCTTGATTTGCATATTACATAACATGTTTGGTGCAAATTTGCTTACTTATGAAGTACATGATAATAACTCATGATGAATCGAATGACTCTTACATAGTCAAACTGATTGAGCAAATTGGTAGATTGGATTTTCGGTCTGAAATCTACTTGGCTGGAGGCAATCAGTTGAAAGGTGAAACTGTTCAAATTGTAAATCATTCTTATGTACTTGACTCCAACAACTGGTCATTAAAACTATTTCTTAAAACAAAAAGGATTAAAAGGAAGATTCTTTCCTTGGCACCAGAAGTTCTAATTTTCATTGGATTTAGTCAAATGGATCAAAAATTTGCTATTCTAGCAAAGAAGAACGGAATCAAGACATTCATGATTTTTTTATCCGCACTTGATGAGAAAAGAATTGTAAAGACAGTCAAATTAAACGAATGCTTTGATGGAGTACTTGTCACTACCCCTTTTGATGCCGACAGCTTAAAACTGAAAAAAGAAAAAATTGAATACATAGGGAATCATATATTCGATCTTGTAAAAGACCATGAATTTGAAAGAAATTTAGCTATTGATGAAAAAGAAACGAATGTAGCCGTTTTGTATGACCAAGAGATGAATGGTGGTAAGTTTGACAAAGTACTGCAACAGCTTATCAAAGCATCCCCTAGATTAAAATTTCACATCTCCTCAAATGGAGACGGTAGTATTCAAAACAGTATTGGAAAACTACCGAACGTTCATGTTCACTTAGACAAAACCTACAACTTATTAAAACATTGTAACCTGTCAATTACCTCCTCAGGGCTTTCCAGTCTTGAAGCAACTTTCTTAAACTGTCCACAAGTGGTTGTGAATCAAAGAGGCTTCAGTCTGTTTAAGAAAAAGAAGCAACCTTCCCTCGTGAATTCAATAGCTGGTAAGAATGTGGTTAAAGAACTTCAAACATCTTCTGAAATTTTGGACGAAATCAACCTGATCCTAAATGACCAACACTACTGTGCCAGTATGTTATCAGAATATCAGATAATTAAAGAAAAGGTAGGTCACCAAAGAGCCTCAAAGAGGGCAGCTCAAATTATTGTCGACTTCCTTGAATCAAGCAGCTCTTAATTTATTGAATTTGGATTTTTCAAATTTCTCCGTAGCGTAATCTTTCGTGATGACAATTTCTTTGATGTCCTTATTGGAAGGTAACTCGAACATGGCATCAGTAATGATCGCTTCACAAATGGATCTTAAGCCCCGGGCTCCCAATTTGAATTCGAGCGCTTTACTAACGATGTAATCCAAAGCTTTATCTTTTATCTCAAGCTTAACATCTTCCATTTCAAACAGTTTTGTGTACTGTTTGATCAATGCATTTTTAGGTTCAGTAAGTATTTGTTTCAATGCATCTTCATTCAGCGGGTCGAGATGCGTAAGCACCGGAAGACGACCGATCAGCTCAGGAATTAGACCATAACTCTTGATGTCTTGCGCAGTGATGTACTGAAGCAGGTTTTCCTTATCAATAACTCCCGAATTGAAATCGTTATCACTGGCAAAGCCTATTGGTTTGGTGTTCAATCGGTTAGCAATGTGCCTGTCAATACCATCAAAGGCTCCACCACAAATGAAAAGGATGTGTTCGGTGTTGACCGTAATCATTTTCTGATCAGGGTGCTTTCTTCCACCTTGCGGAGGCACATTAACTGATGTTCCTTCTAGTAACTTCAGCAATGCTTGCTGAACACCCTCACCACTCACATCTCTTGTGATGGATGGGTTATCAGATTTTCTGGCAATCTTGTCAAGCTCATCGATATAGACAATGCCTTTTTCCGCAGCATCCACATCATAGTTGGCAGATTGAAGCAACCGTGTTAAAATACTTTCAACGTCTTCACCTACGTAACCGGCCTCTGTAAGTACTGTTGCATCAGCAATGCAAAAAGGCACCTGCAATATCTTGGCCAGTGTTCTTGCCAAATAGGTTTTACCAGTTCCCGTCTGGCCAACCATTACGATGTTGGATTTTTCAATCACAATGTCATCCGTATCGTTTTTCTGCATCAACCGCTTGTAATGATTGTAGACAGCAACCGATATGTATTTTTTAGCTTCATCCTGACCGATAACAAACTCATCCAGGTGAGCTTTCATATCGGCAGGTTTGATCAACTTAAAATTTGGGGCTTCGGTATCTGAAGTCGTTTTCAGTTCCTCGTTCAGGATTTGTTGTGCCTGGGCTATGCATTTGTCGCAAATGTGTGCATGGATGCCCGAGATCATTAGATCCACATCTTTTTTATTTCTCCCACAAAAACTGCACGTAACCTGAGCCATAATATTTAGTTTTTAACCAGGACTTCGTCGATCAATCCATAGGCTTTTGCCTCTTCTGCACGCATCCAATAATCCCGATCTGAGTCCTTCTCTATTTCTTTATACGATTTGCCTGAATGTTTAGAAAGAATCTCATACAAATCTTTCCTTAGTTCCTGCATTTGTTTCAAAGTTATCTCCATATCCCGAGACTGTCCTTGCATACCTCCGCTTGGCTGGTGGATCATGATTCTGGCATGAGGAAGCGCAGACCTTTTCTTCTCAGCACCGCCAGCAAGCAACACTGCTGCCATCGAAGCAGCCATTCCAGTACATATGGTAGCTACATCAGGCCCAACGTATTGCATTGTATCGTACATCCCAAGTCCTGCATATACGGATCCACCCGGACTATTTACGTAAAGCAAGATGTCTTTCTTAGAATCAACGGATTCAAGAAAAAGCAGTTGAGCTGTGATGATGTTAGCGATATTTTCCTCAACCTGCATACCTAAGAAAATGATGCGGTCCATGATCAGTCTTGAGAAAACATCAATTTCAGCAAACCTCGTTGGTCGTTCCTCAATAACCGACCTGGTCATCGATTCTACATGATGAACATAGTCATCAAAAGCCGTGCCGCTGATGTTCTGATCTTTAACTGCAAATTTTCTTAGTTCTTCGGTATTTGTCATTTCTAAATTTTAAGAATGCTGTAAAAATAAATAAGTCCCTAGTTATTAGAGACTTATTTGTAACTGTTTTCGATGAGTCTTAGTTCCTGTTAAAGCTTTCTAAAATCGTCCAGGCTCACCTGTTTTTCCTTTATAGTCGCCTCTTCTTTGATATAATCAATGACCTTATTGCCCTGGACTTTGTTGAACACCTTCATGTAGTTCTCGCCGTTTTCTGCTTGTAGGTAATTATTTGCGAAAGTATCTAATTGATCATTCATCTCCGGAAGACCGGAACCAGCAAACTGCTGTTTAATCAGCTCCTTAGCTTCATTGGTAACATCTTCATGTTCCACTTTGATCTGCTGATCCTTTAATATTTTATTTCGGATCAAAGACCAGCGCAACTCTTTTGCATAGGTTCCATATTCCAGATCCAATAGGTCTTCTGTCAAGTTTTCATTTGTTTTCAAAAGCCACTTTTTCAGGAATTCATCTGGCAATTCAATCTTGGCTTTTTCAGCAAGTCGCTCTATAAGTTGGATCTCAAAGAATTTCTCACTCTCGGATTCATAGTTCTTCGAGACAGCCTCCTGTACCTTACTTCTGAATTCTTGCTCATCTTTCACACGTCCTTCGCCAAATGACTTATCAAACAACGTTTGATCAACCGGTGCAAGTTTATGATGATTTATGCCTTTCAGTTGAAAATCGAATTTTCTTAGTTTCTTGAAATCATCATCGTTAAGCCTGAGTTGACTTTTAATGGCATTTTCATTCTTAAAGCTCTTTCTAACATCCAGCTGAACCTTTGAGTCCAATTCAATACCGATTAACTTTTTAAGTGATGATTTCTCAATGTCACGAAGATCTATGCTTATCTCTTGATCGAGAACACCATCTGAACTCGTTGCCTGTCCATACAAAGTGTCTTTATTTGAACTGACATTGGGGTTTTCCATTTCTCCGAATTGCCGCTGAAGATTCTCAATAGTCTCATCGATGACAGCCTCGTCGACCTTGATGGAGTACTTTTCTATTTTGAGCTTCTTATCAACCTTCAGGTCAAACGGTTGTGCATAGCCAATTTGATAATTAAATTCAAAATCTTCCTGCTTCTCCCAGTCATAGGAGTCATCTGTTTTTTCAGGCAAAGGTTCTCCAAGAAATTGAGTTTCACCCTCTCGCAGATAGCTGTTCAATTTGTCAGAAACAAGTTTATTGATTTCTTCAACAATCAGTGCCGACCCATACATTTTCCGGATCATTCCAGCAGGAACTTTTCCTTTCCTGAAACCCTTGATATTAGCGGTTCGACTGTACTCCTTAATTTTTTGATCAACACCGGGTTGAAAATCAGCCCTCTTTACGCTAATTTTAATTAGACCTTGTGTTTTATCAGTTTTATCAAAAGAAATCTCCAACGTGTTAATGTTTGGTTATAATAAAGTAAAAACCCTCTCTCTCGTTCCGATAGCTATCGGAATCAGGAAAGAGGGCTCTTTTGTTGTGCGGATGGAGGGACTCGAACCCCCATGCCTCGCGGCGCTAGATCCTAAGTCTAGTGCGTCTACCAATTTCGCCACATCCGCAGGTGTGGAGCGTCTACCTCCCGATAGCTATCGGGACGCCACATCCGCCTATTCTTTCACTGCAATATTGAAGGCATCGAAAAAATCGGAACGCAAATTTAGGGAATATTTTTTATTGAGCAAGGCAGACGAAAGTAATTAGTGCATGGTTGTAGAAGAAGATTTAGAAGAAGAACGAAAACAGATTATTCGCCGCTACCGACGGATGCTACGCAAAGCAAAACCAATCCTCAAAGAAGGTGATGCCAAGCTGATCAAAAAGGCATTCAACACTTCAATGGAAGCCCACAGCGGAATGAGAAGAAAGTCAGGAGAACCCTACATTTTCCATCCACTTGAAGTGGCAGAAATATGTATCACTGAGATTGGCCTTGGAACAACCTCTATCATCTCCGCACTTCTACACGATGTGGTCGAAGATACTGATTACGAGATAGATGATATCGAAAGACTTTTCGGGTCAAAAGTGGCTACCATTATAGATGGCCTAACGAAGATCTCTGGAGTTTTTGAATATGGAAGTTCACAGCAAGCTGAGAATTTCAGAAAAATGCTGTTGACTCTTTCCGATGATGTGAGAGTGATCCTTATCAAATTGGCCGACAGACTTCACAACATGAGGACCTTGGAAAGCATGCCAAGGAACAAGCAATTGAAGATAGCCAATGAGACCATCTATTTATATGCACCTCTGGCTCATCGCCTTGGTTTATATGTGTTTAAATCCGAAATGGAAGATTTGTATTTGAAATACAGCGAACTGGAAATCTATAATGAGATCACTCAAAAAATCAATGCCACCAAAGATGCAAGAGGCAAGTTCATAAGAAGCTTCATTAAGCCGATCAAGGATAACCTGGCAAAACTTAAAGTCGAGTATGAAATAAAAGGACGACCGAAATCCGTATACTCCATATGGAATAAAATGAAAAAGCAGGCTGTTCCTTTTGAAGAGGTGTATGATTTGTTTGCTGTGAGAATAATTCTTGATGTTCCTTACGAATTAGAGAAATCTCTTTGTTGGCAAGTCTATTCTTTTGTTACCGATTATTATCAGCCAAATCCCGATCGACTTAGAGATTGGATCAGTATTCCAAAAGCAAATGGGTATGAATCCCTTCATACCACGGTGATGAGTGATAAGGGGCAGTGGGTGGAAGTGCAAATCAGGACAAAGCGGATGGACGAAATAGCAGAAAAAGGCTATGCCGCTCATTGGAAATATAAGGGTGGTTCTAACAGTTCAGTCGAAACAGGATTAGAAATGTGGATCGGGAATGTGCGGGAGATCCTTGAACAAAATGATGGCAGTGCAATAGAATTCATTGATGACTTCCGATCCAACCTGTACTCAGATGAAGTTTTTGTTTTTACCCCAAAAGGGGATTTAATAACACTACCTGCGGAGGCCACAGCACTTGATTTTGCGTTCGACATTCACACCGAGGTTGGATCTCATTGTTTAGGAGCAAAAGTCAATCAGAAACTAGTGCCATTAAATTTCAAGCTAAAGAATGGAGATCAGGTTGAGATACTAACTTCAAAAAAACAACGCCCGAATGAAAGTTGGCTTCAATATGTTGTCAGTTCAAAAGCCAAGTCTAAAATTAAAGATGCGCTAAAAGAAGAGCGCAAAAACATCATTGATGATGGAAAAGAAGTTGTTAAAAGGAAGCTTAAGCAACTGAAAATGGAGTATCATCAGGATAATCTTCAACGCATCGCTGATTTCTTTGATACTAAATCTGTGCCTGATCTTCTCTACCTGATAGGTACCGGAAAAATTGATCACTCCCTTATTAAATCGTTCAAGAAAGAAGAAAAGAAAAAGCAGAATATCACGGAGGAAGTTGATCAAATAAATCAACTTGAAGAAAAGCTAAAGAAATCGAAGACCAAGGACAACGACCTACTGTTGCTTGGTGACGATCTTAACATTGTAGATTACAAATTTTCAAAATGTTGTAATCCAATCCCGGGAGATGATGTTTTCGGATTCATCACCGTGAGTGATGGAGTCAAAATACACCGTACTACTTGTCCCAATGCTGCAGAGTTATTATCCAAGTATGGCTATCGAATAATAAAAGCAAAATGGGCATCATCAAGAAAGCATTCGTTTGAAGCAGCTCTTTCTATTATAGGTACAGATCGCATTGGATTGATAAGTGATGTGTCCAATGTTATATCATCCGAATTGAAGGTGAACATGAGATCGCTATCGATAAATACTGAAGGTGGAATTTTTGAAGGAAATATCCAGTTATATGTGGAGGACACAAATCACATTGGTACCCTTATAAAGAAACTTGAAAAAGTGCAGGGAGTAGTTAAAGTGTCAAGATTAGATTAATCGGGATTATGCATCACTTATATTTGTAAAATGGTTGCGGAGGATACACTTGAAGAAGTAAAAAAGATATTTCAAGCACACCTTGAAACGAAGAACCTAAGGAAAACTCCTGAACGCTTCGCTATTCTGGAAGAGATCTACTCGAAAGATGGTCACTTCGACGTGGAAGCACTCTATGTAAGCATGAAGGATAAGAACTAC
>JANQEC010000160.1 GCA_028278585.1 Cyclobacteriaceae bacterium
GGGTATGGACGACGCAGCGCCGCGAGAGCGTTTCACGGGGCATGAGGTGGAGGAGAGGCCAGGGAAAGTGGAAATGTTGGCCTGTTTCGTGATTCAGGAGAAGTCAGACAAGGACTTGTCGAAGAAATATTGACCAAAATTCCTGCTGAGAAAATTCTTTGGGAAGCACCTCAAAAAGCCCAGCAGGTGTGGTTCATTAAACTATGTGGGACAAATGTAAATCTTGGCAACATTGCTCCTAGCGAAGTAATCCCACTTGAAACTATCCGGTTGGGACTTAGAGGGGATACTTTCGATTTTTTTCTTTGATTATTTCAATAAGAAACCAATCGTAAATCCTGCCGAAACGGCAATAGGAAAATCATTGGTTCCATTCGTATGACTATGGTGATATTTTCCTTCATCTTCATTGTCATAGTTATCGAACCCGTATCCGATACCAATATGCCAATCAAGTGACATGATATCAGCAAGAACATATTGTCGCCCGTAGTTGATAATAAATGCAATAGATCTAAAGCTTTCGCGAGTTCGAACCTCATTGACAGATGAAAAATCAATTACATCCTCATTGTAGATCGAAAAAACCAGCTCAGGTCGGATGTATTTACCACTGAGCAGATGGGAACCTCTTAAGTCCCGGGTCACAAAATCTGGATTGAGTTTGAATTTTGGACCTCCTCTAAATAAAAAACCACTTGGGTCAGAATTATTTTCAGTGTCCACTCCCAATCCAATAAACCCGACCTTAGCTTCCCAGGAAAACCAGTCCTTAATATATTTTTCGTATCCGAAGGTGGTGTGGCCAGTCAGTGGTGAAAAGAATTCCATCTTTATGATGCTCTTTTTTTGAGTCTCATAATCGGTATCAAAGGTTTGAGAGAATGTGACGGTTGTTGCGGTGAGTAGTATAGATATCAATGCTATTCGTTTCATGTTATGGGTGGTTATTTAAAAATTTCAGATTTATATGTAATACAAAAAATTAACCTCGCACCCTCAAAAAGACTTTGATTAAGTTCGCGTTATGAAGAACTTGATCCTTTTGTTAAAAGGCGTGGCAATGGGAGCCGCGAATGTGATTCCTGGAGTATCAGGAGGTACCGTGGCATTCATAACAGGTATTTATGAACGGCTGATAAATGCATTGAAGCGTTTTGATCTCCAATCCCTGAAGTTGTTTTTTGGCGGAAATTTTGGTGAGTTCTCGAAACGTGTAGACTTGAACTTCTTGTCAATTTTATTCTTGGGGGTATTTGTAAGTATTCTAAGCCTGGCCAAAATATTGGAGTTGGCTTTCGAAAATTATGAAGTACTTACACTTTCGTTTTTCTTCGGACTAATAGTAGCTTCTGTTTTAGCTGTTGGTCGCAAAATAGAGTTAATAAATTTAGCCTCAATTGCGTCATTTATTTTTGGGACTGGTATTGCTGTTTCTATCGCATTCCTTCCTCCAGCCCAACCAAACAGCTCCTTTTTTTATTTAACACTATGCGGTGTCGCGGCAGTTTCCAGTATGATACTTCCTGGACTTTCAGGTTCGTATGTGCTCCTACTTATGGGGAACTACGTGCTTGTGCTTAGAGCAGTAAGCAGCTTCGATTTTTCAATACTAGTACCAATGATTTTAGGTTGTGTCGCAGGACTTGTTTTACTCTCACGTTTACTCTCGTATCTCTTTGCCAATTACAAGGATCAGACCATTGGAATACTAACCGGGTTTGTTTTTGGCTCACTCTTAATCATATGGCCCTGGAAAACTACATTGACCGAAACATTTGCCGGTAAAGAAAAAGCAACAGGTTATATCTGGAATTTGCCGGAGATAAACGGGCAATTCGCTATTTCTTCAATCCTGATTATTAGTGGGTTTTTATTAGTCTACCTGTTGGAAAGGAAATCTGGAAGGCAATGATATTAGAACAACACTTACATTCTGAAGTTTCAGAATTAACTTAGTAATAAGCCTTAATTTTTATGCAACGATTTGGATTGGTTGGATTCCCACTTGGTCATAGCTATTCAAAAGAATTTTTTCAGAAAAAGTTTAAAGAACTTAAACTCAAGGATCATTCCTACGAATTATTTGAAATGGAATATCTCAAAGAATTTTCAGCCCTGTGGTTGACAAATACAGATCTTATTGGCGTAAATGTAACAGTGCCTCACAAAGAAAAGGTGGTCCGATTTTTAGATCATCAGGATTTAAGTGTCATCAAAGTTGGTGCCGCCAACGTGATCATGAAAAGAAATGGGAAACTACATGGATACAATACGGATTATCCTGCATTCAAAGAATCTTTGAAAAACTGGATTGGAAATTTTAAAGGAGAGGCATTGATATTAGGGTCAGGAGGTTCTTCCAAAGCAGTTGCTGTGGCGTTGGAGGAACTTAAGATTGACTCATATCAAGTCTCGAGGCGTAAGACCAAAGGAGACTATACATATGATCAGCTTTATAAGCAGCCTGACATCTTGAAAAGATTTCATTTAATCATCAATGCTACTCCACTAGGAATGTTTCCCAATAGTGATTCGCTTCCAAGCATCCCATATAAACATCTGACCAAAAAGCATCATTTGTTTGATCTGGTCTACAATCCAAAAGAAACCGCATTCATGCGTAAGGGAAAAGAATTTGGAGCAAAAACAAAGAATGGTTTTGAGATGTTGCACCTTCAAGCTGAGCGAGCCTGGGAAATCTGGAAAGGTAAATACTAAATGGATTTTAAACTTTTTTCAGAATACGAGCCAACGGGCGATCAACCACAGGCTATTAAGCAATTAGTCGAAGGCATTGAAAATGACGAACCCTCTCAAACATTGCTAGGAGTAACTGGGTCAGGAAAAACTTTTACCATGGCCAATGTAGTTGCCCAGGTTGATAAACCGACGCTGGTCTTAAGTCATAATAAGACATTGGCAGCTCAGTTATACGGAGAGTTCAAACGGTTTTTTCCGGAAAATGCAGTTGAATATTTTATTTCATACTACGACTACTACCAACCGGAAGCGTACATCCCTACTAGCAATGTTTACATTGAAAAAGACCTTTCAATCAATGAAGAAATTGAAAAATTAAGACTAAGTGCAACATCGGCTTTACTTTCGGGCAGAAGGGATGTAATCGTTGTGGCATCCGTGTCTTGTATTTATGGAATTGGAAACCCGGAAGAATTTGGAAAAAATGTAATTAAAATTCAAGAAGGTGATAAAATTCCAAGAAATAAGTTCCTATTTGACCTGGTCGACATATTGTATAGCAGGACGGAAGTTGAATTCAAAAGAGGAACTTTTCGAGTCAAAGGAGACACTGTAGATGTTTTTGTTGCTTACGCAGATTTTGCTTACCGTTTTATTTTTTGGGGCGATGAAATTGAATCCATCCAACGCATAGATCCGGTTACCGGAATGAAGCAATCAGATGAACGGGTTATCACAATTTTTCCGGCTAATCTTTTTGTTACAGGTAAAGATCAACTACAGGTGGCTATTCGTGAGATACAGGATGACATGGTGGCTCAAGTTCAGTTTTTTGAAGATGAAAGAAGGTTTTTAGAAGCAAAAAGGTTAAAAGAACGAACAGAGTTTGATGTTGAAATGATCCGTGAGATTGGCTATTGTTCCGGTGTAGAAAACTACTCAAGATATTTTGACAGAAGAACTCCCGGAAGTCGTCCATTCTGCTTGCTGGATTATTTTCCGGACGATTATCTCATGATCATTGATGAGAGCCATGTTACAGTACCCCAGGTTAGAGGAATGTGGGGTGGAGATCGGAGCAGAAAGGTCAATCTGGTGGATTATGGATTCAGACTGCCTGCTGCCCTTGATAATCGTCCATTGACCTTCAACGAATTTGAAGAAATGATCAACCAGGTTGTGTTTGTGAGCGCCACTCCTTCGGAATATGAGTTGAGAAAATCGGAGGGTGTGATAATTGAACAGCTAATCCGACCAACAGGGCTACTAGATCCGGTAATTGATGTAAGGCCAAGTCTCAATCAAATTGATGATTTGATGGAAGAAATTCAGCAGAGAGTGGAGTTGGAAGAGCGGGTTTTAGTTACAACTTTGACGAAGCGAATGGCTGAAGAACTTTCCAAGTACCTGTTAAATGCAGGAGTTAAAACAAAATACATTCATTCTGAAGTAGACACACTTGATCGTGTGGAGATTTTACGCGAATTGCGTCTTGGGATATTTGACGTTCTGGTTGGAGTAAATCTTCTTCGTGAAGGACTTGATCTGCCGGAAGTCTCCCTGGTTGCGATTCTTGATGCTGACAAGGAAGGGTATCTTAGGAACGAGCGATCGTTGGTTCAAACCATCGGGAGAGCGGCAAGGAATGAACAAGGAATGGTAATTATGTATGCTGATCAAGTTACCAATTCAATGAAGCTTGCGATTGATGAGACAAATAGGAGAAGAGCCATCCAAATGGACTACAACTCGGATCATGGAATAGTACCGACATCAGTAAAAAAGGATAAAGAAGCTATTCTGAAACAGACAGGAGTTGCAGATAAGAAGAGAGGTGCAAAAAAATATTACATAGAGGAAGAACAATCAGTAGCAGCCGATCCGGTCGTATCATACATGTCAGCCGACCAGCTGCAAAAACTACTTGATGAGACAAAAAGAAAAATGGAACGCGCAGCGAAAGATCTGGATTTTATGGAAGCTGCAAGGTTGAGGGACGAAATGCTTGAAATAGAGAAGATGGTGAAAGAAAGAAAATAGTTTATAGCTATTCATTTGGAAAACGATTGACTCTATAGGATACTTGCTTGTCGAAAATGAGATCCTGCAAAGGATCAAACGTCTGATAAAAGGATTTTACAAAATATTTTAACATGTCGAAAATTACGGGGTTTGGTACTTACGCACCTGAGAAAATTGTAGACAATCACTATTTCGAGAAATTGATTGATACTAATGATGAGTGGATCGTTACCAGAACAGGTATCAAGACCAGACGGATTGCTGCTGAAGATGAGCTGACTAGCGATATGTGTGTGAAGTCAGTTGAGAATTTAGTTTCCAATAGCGGGAAAGAAATTAAGGATGTGGAGTTCATTGTAGTATGTACCACTTCTCCCGATCAGACCATGCCAAATACAGCATCCAGAATTCAGGACAAAATGGGAGTTGTGAATGCAGGTTGTAT
>JANQEC010000219.1 GCA_028278585.1 Cyclobacteriaceae bacterium
TAGATTGGGGTCACGGACCAGCACTTTTTTAACCAAGGAAACATTCCCAAATGCTGGATTAGTCAGATTCAAGGAATTTGCCACTGATAAGATGAATTCATCTGATACCCCATTCATTTGTGAAAAGGAAACTGTATTCTCACCTGCTAAATTGACCACTGAATTATCAGCTGGAGATGTAACTACCGGTGTTGGGTGCACTTTCTTCAACTCAGCCATCTGTTTCTTCAAATCTTGTATATCAGAAACCAACGGTTTTATACACTGATTACGTAGCGAACCATCCAAACATTCCAGCTTATCCGCCATTTCTTGACGCACAGTCGTGATCTCTTTCTCAAAAGCTAACTGAGAATTATCCAATTTAGTATTCAGATCAGCAATATCTTTTGACACAGCTTGACGAGAAGACTGAATAGCTTCCATAATTTGCGCGAGAGAAACCGTCTCTTCTGTAGATGATTTAGTCTCTCCTGTAGTCACGGAAGTAGCATCATGTGGCTTATCTGATACTACTACTTGCTGATTCGTACCACTACCTTCATTAGTTCCTTTCTGCTTCGACCTCAATGGACTGATAGTCAAAACCTTCGCTAGTAATGCCTCGGCTTCTTCCAACGACACAATTGAATGTTCAGGTCGTGCCCTGCCATTAGGTGGAGCACGAAAATGTTCAACTCCAACTGCATCGACTGTATAGGCCAAAATCATAGACAAGCTAATATCCATTGGTTTGTCTGGATCAATCGAAAAGGCAAATTTCAGGTCATCAGGAATAGCAGTACGTAAGCTTCCGGGTGGCACAAAATAAAATTCTTTTAGACCTTCGTCCTTCTGTACGGCCACAGAGAGATGAGAAAGGAAAAAGTCAAGCGTTGGACAGCGCAATAATGGATCATTTTTCGCATTCTTCAGATTGAAAGTACTGCATAACGTAAGAAGATCTTCCTTCCTAGGCGCTCGAATCAACACTGGGCATTTTAAACCATCGTCCAATTCGTATTCCGCTATGGAATGGGTAGCATTCATTTTTCTTCCTTCGTGATAATAATAATAATAAAACAGGAACGAATCTTGTAATTTCTTCGTTTACCTTTACCCAACTTTCGCTAAAAGCGTGA
>JANQEC010000248.1 GCA_028278585.1 Cyclobacteriaceae bacterium
GGCATTTTCAAGAAAGCATGAATCTGAAGCGGATAAACTAGGTCTTTATTTCATGGCCATGGCTGGCTATAACCCACAGAATGCACCAAAATTTTGGGAGCGTATGTCTGCTAATAGTGGCGGAGAAGAGCCAGCTGAATTTACTTCTACACATCCCTCTCATGACACAAGGATTTCAGATTTGAATGCCAATATGCCGAAGGCTATGGAATATTATCGCAAGTCAAAAAATTAAGATTACATCAATCATCTGCCGCCTCAAACATTTCTAAGTCGAGTGCAGGAATGATTCGACATGCATTTTTATAGTACACTTTCTTCAGTACTTCATCTGAAAGACCAAGGCCGTACATTCTCCAGAATGCGTGGTATTTTTTGTAGTAAGGAAAGTACTCATCTTCTGACTCAAGTACTCTGAAATAAGTGTAAAATTCTTCTTTGTTATAGGCGTCCTTGGCAAATAGGATCCTGTCTTGGTATTTTTCAAAGAAAGTTTTCGCCCGTCGAGGTTGTCTTCCAAATTCAGCAATAACAGCTCCTATTCCAAAATTTACATTCGGATAGGTGTCGAGGTGCTCGCTGGCTTTATCCAGATTATTTGCCATCCAACCCATGTGTGCATTAATGAACGTAGTTTTCGGATGTTTTTTGAAAACATTGTGTTGTTCTGCAATGATCTGCTCAAATGGTGCGGGATCAGTAGCTGATCGCTTCCTTCCCGGCCTTAGCTTCAGTTCAAGCCATCGCTCATTATTGGCATCCATAGGCGACCAAAATGGTGCCGGATCAGCCGAGTGGATAATAACGGGAATTCCTAATTTGCCACATTCTGCCCACACTGGATCAATTCGAGGATCATCGATTGCTACCCTGTTTCCTTCTATATCCCTGGTCCTAAAACCTAAACTCTTATATATTTTCAATCCAGTAGCTCCGTTCTTAACATCTTCCTTTAATTGTCTCACTGCCTCCTTAGCCCATCCATCCTGTCCAATATTCTTAAAGGAAACATTAGTGAACACTACAATTCTGTCAGGTGCTTCACCTTCTACCCTTCTGACCATTCCAGCTAAATATTCTTGAGAACCTATATCTCCTACGGCACGATCATAACCTCGACCGCTTAGATTAACCATAGCTCTCATATTTAGCTCATCCATCTCCTTCACCAATACGCCAATTCGTTCCTTGGTCAAGTTCCATTGATGGCTATGTACATCTACAAATGGGAATTTTGCTCTTTTTACTGAGTTCTCAGGAACTACAAGCGTTGACTTAGGATTATAGTCCTCAAAGCTCACATTTGGTTCTACTTCTTGAGCAATAAGTTGGACAGAAAAAATAACTGCACCTAAAAGGATGGAATATTTCATCATATTTTTTTTGCAAGTATACGATTCTCCATTCTTATATGTTCATTCATTGCTGTTCATTGGTATTCAACAGTGAAGCATGGTAATTTCGCATTATGGTTCGACCAGAATTTGATGATATCTACATGGAGTTGGCAGTAAATCTTGCCAAGAGGTCTCACTGCATCAAACGACATGTTGGCGCGGTTCTCACCAAAGACACCAGGATCATTTCCATCGGATATAATGGTCCACCTTCAGGAACTCATAATTGTGATGATGAATGGCCAGAGGAAGGTTGTCCACGGGATTCAAAAGGCGGATGTTCACTTGCCATTCATGCTGAACAAAATGCCATTTTGTATGCTGTGAAAAACAAAACTTCCGTTGAAGGTGCTACACTTTATGTTACATTGTCTCCGTGCCTTGCCTGCTCCCGGATCATTTATTCAATGGGCATCGAAAAGGTGATCTATCTAAAATCTTATGCCGAGTACAAGGGGATCTCAAACGATGAAGGGGTAGATTTCCTTAAAAAATTTGGCGTTTCCGTTGAACAGTATGAAGGAAGCTTAGAAAATGTCACTGAATTGGTCTGACTTCAATTTTCATCCCCTATTAGCTTGTTATCTCTTAAAAGTGCTAGTTTGGTGAAAATTTTGATCATGCGTTACCTAACCTATTTAAGTCTAGTCTTCGCATTTGGCTGTAGTCAGCCAAAGAAACAAGAGTCGGAAAATGTGAGCATTGAATCGACCCAAACCATTGCGTTTGGCTCATGCAGCCGACAAGAGAAACGCGAAGCACAATTGTGGAAGGAGGTAATGACCGAAAACCCGGACCTATGGATCTGGCTTGGTGACAATATCTATGCGGATACAGAAGATATGGAGAAGATGAAAGCCGATTATGATCTTCAAAAATCACATCCAGACTACCAAACGCTTCTACAAAAAACAGATGTCATCGGGGTATGGGACGATCATGATTTTGGAGGAAATGACCTTGGAAAAGAATATCCAATGAAGGCCGAAAGCAGGGATTTACTTTTTGATTTTCTTGATCTGGATATTGGCAATGAAGCCTGGAATAGAAAAGGTGCTTATCAATCCTATACCTATCCGGTAAGCAATAGGAAACTTAAAATCATTTTGCTAGATGTTCGTTACTTCCGGGATCCCCTAGAGTGGACCAGGGATCCCAAAATGGCTCAGATAAATGAAAATGGGGATATACTTGGTGAGGATCAATGGAAATGGTTGGAAAAGGAGATCTCAGATGATGAAACAGACCTGTTCATTGTTGGCTCAGGCATCCAGGTGTTAAGCAAGGATCATACGTTTGAAAAGTGGGCCAATTTTCCAAAGGCCAGAGCACGCTTGCTCGAATTGGTGAGTGAAAAAGTAGATGTTCCACTGGTTTTTATCAGCGGTGATCGACATATTTCCGAAGTTTCAAAACTTGAACTCGAGGACTACAAATTTCCGCTTTACGATATTACGTCAAGTAGCCTTACAAGTCCGTGGGGAGAGCAATCTCCAGATCCGAACGATTTGAGAATTGGTCAGATCACATACCCCGTTAATTTCGCTGTTATGAATGTGTTGTGGAACAATCCACAGCCTTCCATCAAAATCAAATTTGTGGGAAAGAGAAATGAAGTTCTACAAGAATTTTCGGTCGACTACTAAAAATTTTCTGCTTACCAATAAAAATCTTCCACAGATTGGCGGAAATGTGCAGAATACTGCATTGGAGCGTAAAAAATTTCAATGAATTACAAGTTACCAAAAGGCCGGTTTTCGTATTAAAAACAAGAAGAGTCAGTTATGTTTTGGTTTAAGTACGATGGTATACCAAATGTCTACATTTTTTGTTAATCCTTTAGGGAGGAGATCGCTATCATTGTACTTACAATTACCAGCAATGGGAAATTTCTTTAGAAGAATAGGGCTTACTATTTTCTGCATTCTGCTTATATCAGAGTTAACCCACGCACAATCGTATGGTGAAGACTTCTGGAGTAATCCGAATGTTATCTGGAAAACCTATACCGGCACGATAATAACTGCAGCGTTCGCAAAAAAAATGCATACGCAAGGAAATTATGCCATCATGCAACGAGACCTGAGAGGCGGTAGAAAAGAAGTCAAAATGGTTCCTCCGAAAAAGCAGGTGAAGAAAACTCCTGGAAGTTTTAACTGGAATGATCCTGCCCTTGTTATCAAAGACGATGCTGGACAAATTCTTCCGAATAATATGCATCGTTTGCTTCTGAGATTAAACTCAATCAAGTGGAGTGTGGATACATTAAGCAGTGGTGCTATCGAAGTTGTTTTCAATCTTGGTTCTTCTAAACCCTGGAAGTCTGCATGGACTGAGTCTAATATCCAATATGTGCGAGAATGGACAGATAGATGGAGGGGTAAACAATTGCCTAATTTCAGTTTTATTGATCTGGACGGGAAGGTGGTCAACAACAACGCAGTTAAAGACCAGTTCCTCGTACTTAATTTCTGGAATTCAAAATGTGATGTTTGCGTCAAAGAGATCAAACAATTAAACAGGACAAGAGAAGCATTTTATGATGAAAAAGTTACATTCCTAGCACCCACTTTTGAACAATCGGGAACGGTAAGCATGTTCCTCGAAACGTACAATTTCAATTACAAGATACTTGCGGATGCCCAATCACTTATTGATGACCTGGGACTTGAATATTATCCAACATATATGATCGTGGATAAGGATGGAACAATTCTGGATATTAATGTCGGTGGGGCTTACAACATTGGTGAAGAAATCGGAAAAAGGCTTAGTTGGTTATTGACGGAAAACTCAAGCAGGTAACTCAAAAGATTAATGAAGGGGAAAATCAGAAATCTCCCCCTTCAAAGTCACCCTCTTCAAACTCTCTTCGTGACCTTCTTTCTCTTTGCTTCTTTTGATTCAGACGATATGTAAAAGACAATTGGGTTGTTCTGGATCTCCACTGAAATGTGCTCACCTCATAAAAACCAGGATTAAATGTCTCGCCCCGGTACTTTCGGTTATTCAACAGGTCCCTTACACTCAGTGAAATGGTCCCATTCTTTTTCATCACATCTCTAGAAAATCCAAGATCAATGGAGGTGATTGAAAAACGTTTCCCTTGTACCGTATTTCGAGGAGCTCGATAGTTGATATTTATTTGAGCATCGAACCAGTTTTTTAATTTTAGGTTGTTGCTCAACCTGGAAGTTAATGAGGTAGCCGTGGCAGAATTAAAAGTGGTTGTTTCATTTTCAAATGCAACAGATCCTCCTGGGGTAAAAGACCTGAAAAAGTTGACATTACCACTGACACGATACCACTTCGTAATGTCTTTCGAGGCGTTCATTTCAATTCCATAGGAATCTTCTTTTGAGACATTATATGGCCTGGTAGTAGTGATCCCTTCATCATCTGTTGATCTAAGTCGTTGAGTGATCCCTTCAGAATAACGGTAGTAAACACCCATATAAAACGAAGAGCTCCTGTTGTTCATTAAATATCCCGTTTCATATGAATCAGTATAAACAGGTTGCAACAGAGGATTACCCACAAAAAGATTTCTACTATCTGAAATGGAAAAGAATGGATTCAAGGACCGTCCCCTGGGCCTTCGTATCCTTCGACTATAACTCGCCTGAACAGAATGTTTTTCATTTAACTGATAGGTTAAAAAAGTACTTGGGAAAAAGTTGCTGTATTTCTGAACATTTCGTTGGTCCTGGGTCTTTTGAAATGTGGTGAGATTGGTATCCTCATATCTTAAGCCTAGCTGCCAGGATAGCTTATTAATCTTATTACTAATAATCCCATAGACCGCAAATACTTTTTCTTCGTATTCGAAATCATTAGAAATATCAGTGTCTATCTGATAAACCACAGCGTCGTCACTTTCTTCCACAACATAATCGTTACCTACTAGCCTGTCAGTATATCTGAATCCCCCTTCAATTTTTCCATCCTTCCCAAACGGATGGGTATAATCCGACTGAAGCATCAAGCGTTCTTCAATTTCGTCGTTGTTTGATCGTTGGTACAACCTTGGAAGTTGATTGTTGAGCGTAGTTCCGGTAGTCTCAATAAGATCTGATCCTTCTACTTCGTTATTGTTTTGATATTGGATATCTGCCGTTAATTTTTGGCCCTTTCTTTTGAAATTCCTCGTGTAATTGATGGAATATTCAATGTTTTCATCATCCTCTATTTCGTCATCATGGCGAAGCGTAACCGAATCTTCATTGGTTGGCAGATAATTGTCAAAATACTCAATGGTTGTTTCATTGTCTTCATCAGAAAATCGATACAAAAAGGCGAGCGTAATCGTGCTCATATCATTTAGGTAGAAATCAGCTCCAAATCGGGCGCTGTAGTTAATCCCACCACGATCCATATCTCTTGTTCGATCAGTCGTGCGGGTTATTGGATCACCAAATTCCTGAAATGCATCTCCTGAACCAGGATTTCTACGATAGCTCAAACCAAAATTGGTAAAGAAATTCACCCAGTCTCTTCTAAAGTTCAGATTAATAGATCCACCATGATTAGCTGGAACTCCGGTATTGAACTGAAAACTTCCATTCACACCTTTTGCCTTTTCTTTTTTGAGGACAATATTGATAATACCAGCCAGTCCTTCTGCATCATATCTCGCAGAAGGATTTGTTATTACCTCAACTCGCTCAATTAAATTTCCATTTAGCTGTCGAAGCGCATCGTTACTTGAAAGACCTACCAGTCCTGACGGTTTACCGTCAATCAATATCCGCACATTTTCGCTTCCGCGAAGACTTACATTGCCTTCGACATCCACCTGGACGGAAGGTAAATTGTCCAGGATATCAGTAGCACTTCCTCCCAGGTTACTTAAGTCTTTTCCGATGTTGAATACTTTTTTATCGAGCGTCAGTTCCATCTGGGTTCGCTCAGCCTGAACGATTACCTCTTCCAGCATCCTTTGATCTTGCCTGATCTCAATTTTTCCAGCATCAAAAACCAAATTCCCGCGACCTAAATTCACATTGGAAACAGTAACATCTTCATACCCCATGAACTGTATTTTCAGGTAATACCTTCCAGGACCAGATTCAATAGTGAAGAATCCTTTGTCATCTGAAATTCCACCGGTAGCAAGTGTTGAGTCTCGAACTTTAAATACACTAACAGTAGCAAATTCGACTGGAGCGTTAGTCCCTGCTTCGATCAACTTCCCGGTAATGGAAAAAGATGACTGGGCGCCATCTGCATTCCACTGCCGGTTCTGCCCATTGGTTAAATAACTAATGATTATTAAACAAAATAGAAAAGCAAACTTCTTCCTGGACATATCGCAATGTTAGCCTGTGATTCTGATTAGATTTTGAAGCAATTATGAAGAGTTAATGATTTAAACCAACTTTCATACTATGTTGTTTGTCTGACTGAGAATACTCCAATCGACATGCGTACAAATCGCATATTTTCTGAACAATAGCCAACCCTAAACCAAGAGATGCTGAAGACTGATTTGATTTTTTGAAACGATGAAATAATTCTTCCGGATCAATTTCAAGGTCTGGTCCTGAATTCGTTATTTCCAGTTCATCATTGGTCAATGAAATGTGAATAGTACCATTTTCCCAATTATGACGGATTGCGTTATTTATCAGGTTCGTTAAAAGTAATTCACAAAGCACATCATCCATTTCAACGGATATTCCAGGTTCGATTTCGGTTGTCAATGTGATTGACTTCAATTCAATCAATTCCTTGAATTCGCCTAGCATTTTCTCGACCTCAGAAGAAAAGTCAAGAGCCAGGACTTTGTCAAATTCTTTGTTCTCAATTCTTGTTAAAATGGATAAAGAAGTACTTAGGTTCTTAAGTCTGTTTAGGGTGTGTTGTGCCGAACTGATTTGATTGACTTGATCCTCATCGAGCTTGTTTAAATCCAGAAGCACCTCCAACTTACCCTGGATGATCGCAATAGGAGTCTGAAGTTCGTGAGAAGCATTTTCCGAAAATTCCTTAAGGGATTGATAGTCGGATTTCACTTTCTCTGTCATTTCCTCCAAAAAAAGGTTTAGTCGTTTAAACTCTGCTATTCCTGTTTTAGGGAATAAGATCTTTGATTCCTGGTCTTTAATTGAAAATTTCTTGATCGCCTGGAGGGTCTGATTAAAAGGTCTGAGCATATAAGTAGAAACAATGAAACCTACCACGATTACAGCTCCAAGTAAGATGAGATACATTTTCACCAGGGATTCCTCTAAACCATCTCGTATATCATCCGGTTCGATAATCACATCATACATGACCACCTGGTAGCTTCTTCCAGCTACATTTTTGATGGCATCAAGCTTTAAGTGAGGTTCTAGTCGCTCCAATTGAGTGTGAATAACCAGTGTATCCCGAAAGGATTTACGTTCATTCATTAGATCATTCAGAGGTACAATCACCAATTTGTTCATCCTCAACGTGTCTTCCGGTTTTCTCCTCTCAATCATTCTTGTGACCCGATCCAAACGCTCGTTCAAAAAATGTCGTTGTTCGTTATTCACCTCACGCATCATAACCCTAAAACTGATGACTCCTCCAATTAGAAAAACAATCAGAGATACAAATACAAAAAGCAGCGTTACTCGGATGATCAGGTTCATGAGCTTTTTATTTTATACCCAACCCCATAGACAGTCTCCAGGTAATCGTTTCCTCCTGCCTTCACGATCTTCTTTCTAAGGTTTTTGATGTGTTGATATACAAAATCAAATGAGTCTGCTGTATCCATGTAATCACCCCATAGATGCTCTGCAATCGCCTGCTTAGTCAGCAACCTCCTTTGATTGACTAAGAAGTAGTGCAGCAATTCAAACTCTTTTCTGGTCAGATCCAAAAGCTGATCATAAACTAAGACTTCATGTGTATCCAGGTTGATCTTAATTTCATTAAGCGATAGCGAATTCTCCCCCTTTTGAAGTCTACGCCTAAAAACAGCCTTCGTACGGGCATTGAGTTCAGCAAGATGAAAGGGTTTTGGTAAATAGTCATCTGCACCAAGGTCCAAACCTTTGAGTTTATCATCCAGGGCATTTTTAGCGGATATAATGATCACGCCCATTTGCGGCCAATTCTGTTTAACCGCTTCTAAAAGCTCAAGGCCATTCCCATCCGGAAGCATGATATCCAGTATAAGAATGTCATATTGGTATCCATGCAGCTTTTGAGAAGCTGCGCTAAAGGAATTGGCATATTCGCAAACATCACCTTCCTTCAAAAAATAGTTTTGAATGCTGCTTGCAAGTTCAACCTGGTCTTCTACAAGTAGAAGTTTCATACTGCAAGGTTACTTCAGTATTTTGAAGAAAATCTGAATTGTTAAATCACATTGACTTCCCGCTGCAGCTCAATACCAAATTTCCCCTCAATGGAGCGACGAATTTCGTTCGACAGCCTGTAAATGTCCTTTCCTCTCCCCATACCATGATTGACCAGTACCAATGCCTGTTTGTCATGAACACCAATATCCCCCTCACGATATCCTTTCCAACCTGCATTTTCAATTAGCCAGCCTGCTGGTACTTTCACCTCGTCATCACCAACTAAATAACCTTTTATATTTGGAAATTGAGCTTCCAAAGCTTCAAAATGAAGTTTTTCAATGATAGGGTTCTTGAAAAAACTTCCTGCATTTCCTATATCATAGGGGTCCGGAAGTTTAGATTGACGGATATTTATAACGGCCTGACTAATGGATTTTAATGACGGCTTCTCCTCCATCTGTTCCAGGGTTTCTTCTATTGCTCCGTAGGTAATATTGAACGTAGGGTTTTTAGATAGAAGAAAGAATACTTTTGTTATCACAAATTGATCTTTTAGTTCTCCTTTAAAAACGCTAAATCGATAATCGAAATGGCAGTCTTCCCTGAAAAAAGTGACTGTTTTCCCTGATTTTATCTCATATGCTTCCAGCGAATGAAAAACTTCCTTTAGCTCAACTCCGTAGGCTCCAATGTTTTGCATAGGTGCTGCTCCGACGGTACCAGGAATTAACGAAAGGTTTTCAATTCCACCATAGCCTCTTTCCACAGACCATAAAACGAATTGATGCCAGTCTTCTCCAGCTCCAACGGCTACCAGAACATCATCTGATGATTCCTTCTGAATAGAAACACCTCTAATCTCATTCTTAGCTACTATACCGGTAAATCCATGGGTAAAAAGGATATTAGAACCTCCCCCTAAAACCATTTTCTTTTGACTCCTGAATCTCCCTGTTTGATAAATTTCATCCAGGTCATCTGCAGAATCCACAATAGCCAGGAATCCTGCATTTACGTCCAATCCGAAGGTATTGTATGGTTTTAGAGAGACGTTCTTCTGTACTATCAAAGCTTGCCTGTTTCAGCAAAGAAAATAACAGTACACTAATTAATTAAATATGTCGGTCCAGCCACAGTCCTACATCCTCCCACAATTCTGAATTGGCTGACCTGAAAAAGCCAAAATGCCCAATCGATTTCTTCCCAAATTCATCAGGATACCAGTGTTGATGTTCTTTATGTGAGCTACCGTACTGTTCAACCAGTCGTTCTACTGCAGACTGTGGCGCCAACAACTTATCATCTGAAATACTTATAAACCTCAGCGGAATGCGGATATCTTTGAATTGCTTGGCTCTTACCTTGCAATCCTGAAGAGAACCGTTTTTATGTCTGCCCCACTGCGCCCATTCCTTGGCAATGTACTTTGGTAAGGGTTGCTTTCCCCCATAAGTCCATGCTGGAAGACTCCCGGTCAAAGTAGTCGTTGCTGGTAGCATTAAATTCCAAAAAAGTTTGATCGACAGTTTATGAGTCCCAGACCAATAACGGCTTGAAGCTGTTTGGCTGGCAACAAAATAGGCTGCGTTAACCAACTCCTTGTTTTTAGCTAGAGGGAATATCTGTCCCGCAATGCTATGCCCCACTAACATGATACTTTTTTCATGGGCTTTATTCTTTGCCCAATTGATCACGGCGGTCAAGTCCTGAACTCCCCAGTTGCTAAGGCAAGTGGATTGATCGTCTTTTTTGGTTTTGGATTCTCCAATACCTCTATAGTCAAATGTGACTACCTGAAAATTCTGTTCGACCAAATAATTGGCAAATTTGCTGTAATAGCCTCTGTCAGTGCCAACGGCCGAGGATACGATGACTAGTGGTGAACCATCATAACCAAAATGTGTAGCGGAAATCTTTGTTCCGTCTTCACAGGTTAATAAAAAATCGTATTGCATGTCAAGTTTCTGTTTTTAAAACTGAAATACTGACACGCAGATCGTTATTTCTAGTTGTGAATTTTAGGTAGACAAAAGGTAAGCACTACATATTTTCGAAAACAATTTCTCCACCAATCATGGTCCAAAGCACACTGGCGTTTAAAATATCTTCCTCCTCTATTGTCATAATGTCGCGATCAAGGATCACAAGATCTGCCCATTTCCCGACCTCAATGCTGCCAGTCTGGTTTTCAAGAAATGCTCCATAAGCAGCATCTAACGTATATGAGCGAAGTGCCTGTTCTCGTGTCATTTTTTGAGAGGCCTCATAACCACCTTCCGGAGTACCCTTTAATGTTCGACGGCTCACAGAAGCATAGAAACTTGGGAATGGGTTGATTGGCTCTACCGGAGCATCGGTGCCATTAACAATCTTAGCCCCTGATTGCAACAGGTCCTGCCACATATAAGCACCCCATTCAATGCGTTTTTTACCAAGACGATCGATCGCCCATGGACGATCTGATGACATATGAATAGCTTGCATTGCGGGGATCACTCCCATTTCACTAAACCGTGGAATATCGTCCGGATGAAAATGTTGCGCATGCTCAATTCGAAACCTCGGTTCTTTGGGTGCGCTTTCAGGATACAATTCGAAAGTTCTTTCATAGATATCCAAAACCTCTCTATTTGCTCGATCCCCGATAGCATGAATACAAACCTGGAATCCAGCCTTATAAGCTTTTGCCGTAATTTCCTCGATATCCTCCATTGGCATAACGTTGTGTCCGTGAACCCCAGGAGCATCTTCGTATTCTTCCAAAAGCCATGCTCCTCTCGAACCAAGTGCCCCATCCGCATAAAGCTTCACAGCTCTTACGGTCAATTGGTTATCGTATAAATTCTCCTCTATACCATTCGTAAAATATTGATCCAACAATTCACTGTCACGGCCATTGAGCATAACATAAAGCCTAAGATCCAATTCATCTTTCTCTGCGAATTCCTTGAACAGGTTAATGCTCTTTGCCCCTGATCCAGCATTGTGAAAACCTACAATACCATTTTTGAAACACTCCTGGAGCGCTAGCTTAAGTGCTTGTCTGTCACTTTCAATGGTACTTTCGGGAATAACTGATCCAACAAGCCCTTGTGCGGTTTCATTGAATATACCTGTCGGTTGATTATTTAAACCCATAAAGATCTCTCCACCATCCGGCTGTGGGCTACTACCATCAATAGCAGCTAGTTCCATTGCTTTTGCGTTTCCCAATGCAGCATGACCACTCGCATGTCTTAGCCAAACCGGATGATTTGGAACTCGCTCGCTTAAGAGATCATGCGTAGGAAACCCCTTCATCATTCCTTCTGGTTGTTCATTCCACTTATCCTGATGCCATCCTCTTCCGAGTATCCACTGGCCCTCAGGGGTATTTTTAGCCCGTTCCTCAACCATGGCTACTACTTCATTATAGCTTTTTGCCTCTCTAAGATCCACGTTCAATAGATTGTAACCAACTCCCATGATATGGGCATGGCCTTCAATGAACCCGGGAATAAGGGTTTTTCCCTGAAGATCAATAATTTCTGATTCATCTGAAGCGAACGACAAGGCATCCGATTTGCTACCAACAAACAAGATTGTGTCAGCATTAATAGCAACTGCTTCAGCATTACCATCCTCGCTCATCGTATATACGCGTCCTCCGTAGATGATATAGTCAGCAGAACCTTGAGAACCACCAGGTCCGGAGCAGGATAAAACAAATGTTAAAAGGGTCGGAATAAGTAGCAAATTTTTCATTGAAATAGAAGTAAGGTTAAGATTCGATTTGACGTACAATTTAAGATCATTTTTCATAACTTTGCGCTCCGTTCAAAAAAAAGGACGGTTAAAAGATGTTTAACAAAATGCCTGGAGTGGCTGACTCACAGCTTCAGGTGTAATGAAGAGTCACTAAAGATTATGGCAAAGAAAGAAGAAGCGCCAGAGACAGAAAAAGAAGTAAAGTCAAAAGCAAAAGCAGCAGAAGAAAAACCAAAAGCTGCAGCCAAAAAACCAGCAGCTAAAAAGACTACCGCTGCAAAAAAAACAACTACTAAGAAAGAAGAAGCTAAAAGCGACAAGCCAGCGGCTAAGAAAACTGCTACCAGAGAAAAAGCTGAAGCTAAACCTAAAAAAGCAACTGCAAAAGCCAAAGAAGAAGAGGCAAAAGCTGAAGAAACTAAGGTTGATGAGGTGAAAGTTGAGGAAACCAAAAAAGAAGAGGTTTCTACAGAAGCCAAGAAAGAGGAAAAGAAACCAAAAGCTCCTGCAAAAAAAGAGCCCGTTCCACAAGATCCAAATGACGGTTTTGAGGAAGATGGTTTTGATGATGAATACAGTGCAGCCGACCGCAAGGCCATGGAAAAGCTTTATACGGATACACTAACAGAAATCAACGAAAAAGAATTAACTGAGGGGACAGTAGTTGGAATCACAGATAGAGAAGTAATAGTAAACATTGGTTTCAAGTCCGACGGACTTGTGTCTTTATCTGAATTCAGAGATATGCCAGATCTAAAAGTTGGCGATACAGTTCAGGTTTATATTGAAGAGCAGGAAAATGCAAACGGTCAACTGGTGCTTTCAAGGAGAAAGGCTAAGATTGTTAATGCTTGGGAATCCATACAAAAAGCTCTTGACCAAGACGAGATTATCGAAGGTTTTGTGAAAAGACGTACCAAAGGCGGTTTGAT
>JANQEC010000256.1 GCA_028278585.1 Cyclobacteriaceae bacterium
TTCTTATTTGAATTAGAGCTCCGAGTGGGGCTATTGCAATTTTAAATAAACCTAATTTATTTTGCATTTTTGTATTTTGATTTATCCCGTCTAATTGACAAAATAAATAGAAGAACGATTAGTTTAAAATCGTTCTTCTGGCTAAACTATATCCTATGTATCTGAAAAAGGGGTCCAAAGTATGCCCATTCTGGAGTACATGATCATTTTGGCTAGAATCTCGTTTGAACCACATATAATAGGACGATCGAATTTAGACTTAGCTAAATCAATATATCTGTTTTTTTCAATATTAAGCTTTTCAAAATGTACATCGCCCATGAAATGAGATTCGGTAATATCGAGATCTTCTCCTTCAATTCTTGCATGCAGCATGAAATAATTATAAATTGTTACAGATTCAATAGTTAATGCATTCTTAAAAACCACATTATCAGCAATATCAAGAGCTCCTAAGAAGATGATATTCCTTAAAAGAACAGTATGTTCAAATGTGATATCAAATATACGCACATCCTCCTCTACAGTTAAATCTTTCAATGGTTCTTTTGGTTTTTTGAGTTTTTCTATAAACTCTTTTGCACTGATTAATGGATAATTGCTCATCTTATTTCTCCTTAAAATTTTGGATAGATTTATTTGAATTTTGGTAAAGACCCCTTCCCGAAGGTCGGGGTCTTTTGGTTGTTTCAGATGGTTTTTTACTTTTTGTTTTTGCGGAGATCTTCCAATTTCTTGATCAACTCCTGCTGCTCATCCCAGTTCTCGGTTTTTGTTTTTTCCTGTACTGCTCGCTGTTCCTCAAATTCCTGTTGGGTTTCTGATTTCCGGAGATCGAAGTCCTGGAGATCGAAACTTTCTGCAGGAACAATGGGTTCATTGGATTCGAGGTATTGGATGGAAGCCACACTAGCTTCTTCTTCCACTGCCAGAACTTCCGGCATAATAGTCGGGTCAACAGTGAAGAATCGATCATTGACGGCATTGAGAAGTACGTAGTATACCGTATTACCATCCACAACAACGGGGGTGCATATTCCAACCATTCCGCTAATTGACTTGGAAAATGCTTCCTGAGAAGGCGCTACATCCCTATCTAGTTTTGAGAGAAATCTCCTATACTGGGATAGTACGAGGTTTTTTGTTTCCCCTCTGATAACGTTGGGGAACTTGGCGTTAACGATCGCTAGTTGCTTGATTGTTGGAGGATCACCGATAATCGGGCTGATGAAGGAAAGTTGTGAGTACATGATATGTGGGATAGGCTGAGTTCCCTTCCAGTTCCCGGAATAGTTGGCCACCTCGGAATTCACGTTCTCAAGAATGGCTTGCTCATTCATTCCTGACAATCGGATGAAACTTGCGCCACCCGTCCTTGTCTGAATGGTTGCGGTTCCAACAAGTGCTTGATCCTGTGAAGATATGGAAGTGATGCCGGTGATCCAATGAGCCCAACCATCTTCAGTTCCCCATATCATGAACACCTGGTTTTCGTCTTCACCAAACGGCGTAGGTATGATCACATCCTTTTCGCTGAATAAGGTGTTCCAGAAACCGTGTCTGTACTTACCCCACCAAGTAAGGTAATCCTCGGCAAGCTCCTCGGGAAATATCCTGTCGATCCATGCGGGTGCCTCCTCGGGGGTTTTGAAATCAATATCTCCTGTTTCTGGATTGACAATTGCAACGCCGCGGACACTCTCACCCGAATAGAAGTAATTGGGTTCGAGAACAGAAACAACCCAATACGGATTGAGGTTATCATCGACCTCGAAAGTATACTCGGTCAGTACAA
>JANQEC010000264.1 GCA_028278585.1 Cyclobacteriaceae bacterium
ATTGGGCATGGGGAATAGAAAGCACAGACCTTGATGAAGATGGCGATACTGATGTATTGGGTGTGACCAACGGATTCTATTATCTATGGCTTGAAAATACAGGTGTTAATCCTACTTTTGGGTTTGTTGAGTTTACTCCGCATCTAATTACGACTGAACTTGCATTCAAAACCGGAGCAGGAGCTATTGAGTTAGTTGATTTGAATAATGATGACAGATTAGATGTGGTTGGCGCCAACTCTGGTAATGATACATATGTATGGTTTGAAAATGTGGCTCCACTAAGTATTACTGAATCGGATTCATATATAATCTACCCCAATCCTACACTGGATTTTATTACGGTGACAAACAAGGAGGAAGCAGGTTATCAAATAGTGGATCTTCAAGGGCAAATTTTAGATAGTGGATCATTAAGGGACTCGAATGGTAAAATTGATATTCAATTTTTAAACCCAAACGTATACCTGCTTGTACTTGATCAAAAAGGGAGCAAACGAACTGTCCGATTTATCAAGAGGTAACTATTGTAAATGATTTTTATATAAAATGGATCGTAACTACTGCAATAGCTTGACATCTTATTCAAGGAGAGAAACCCGTGAGGTAAATATCGGCGGAGTACCTCTTGGGGGTAATAACCCCATCCGTGTTCAGTCCATGACGACCATTGATACCATGGATACGACCGGTACAGTCGAGCAGGCCTTGCGGATGGTTGATTCTGGTTGCGAATATGTCCGGATCACTGCTCCAAGTATGAAGGAGGCTCAGAACCTGGAGAACATTAAAAGTGAACTGGTGAGAAGAGGCTGTAACGTGCCTCTCGTGGCAGATATTCATTTCACACCCAATGCAGCTGAACTGGCTGCTACGATAGTAGAAAAAGTCCGTGTCAACCCTGGTAATTATGCGGATAAGAAACGGTTCGAAGAAATTGAATATACGGACGATACTTATGCTTCGGAGCTAAAAAGGATAGAGGATAAATTCTCTCCCTTGGTGGAAATCTGCAAAGCAAATAGTACTGCAATGCGAATCGGAACCAATCATGGCTCTTTGTCAGATCGTATTATGAGTCGCTATGGAGACACGCCACTGGGCATGGTGGAATCCGCTCTTGAATTCATCAGGATCTGTGAAAAAATGGATTTCAAAGACCTGGTCATTTCCATGAAGTCAAGCAACCCGCAGGTCATGGTTCAGGCATATCGATTATTGGTAAATAAACTTGACCTGGAAGGACTGGAGCCCTATCCACTTCATTTAGGAGTCACTGAGGCAGGCGAGGCTGAAGACGGCAGGATTAAATCCGCTGTGGGTATTGGTACACTACTTGAAGATGGGCTGGGGGATACTGTTCGTGTTTCTCTAACAGAAGAACCCGAAGTAGAGGCTCCGGTTGCTAAAATTATGGTAGATCGGTTGGTTCAGAAATCACACCAACTACCAATAGCACCAATACAAAGTAACCCAATCAACCCATTTGATTACTCACGTAGAACTTCAAGAGAAGTAGCAAATTTTGGTTATCAGAATGTTCCCAGAGTAATTGCAGACTTTTCAAAAGTAGATCAGGTTTCAGTCAAGGACTTAAAAAGTATTGGTCACTTCTATTTACCTGAACTTGACAAATGGAGCATGAATGACACAGGAGCAGATTACATCTATACTGGAGGAAACCCCATTTCTTTCATGCTTCCCAATGGACTCAGAGAGATTGTCGATTATTCGGTTTGGAAAAATTTAAGTAATAAACAAAATAAACATCCTTTTGTGACTGATTTTCAGGATGTTAATGACTTGGATGATGTCTTGAATTTTGTTTTGATTGATACGGATTCAGAGGCGGATAAATCACTGAATTGGCTCAAAAACAACACCAATTCGGTTGCCATCTTAAAAACTGAGAACACTCATGGTACTGCGAGTATTCGAAGGTTTGTGTTGGAATTAATAAGTGAAGGAATCGAGGTACCAATAGTATTCAATCAGCATCATCCAAAATTAACATCAGACGAACTGATGATCCATTCATCTACAGATGCGGGAGCATTACTAATAGATGGGATGGGAGATGGGATGATGATCTCTTCAGTCGAAACGCCTGAGCTGGAAACTTTGAAGCTTTATAATCAAACCGCTTTTGGAATTCTTCAGGCAGCCCGGACCCGGATAACCAAGACAGAATATATCTCCTGTCCATCCTGTGGCCGCACGTTGTTTGATCTACAAGAAACAACTGCCATGATTCGAAAAAGAACCGATCACCTCAAGGGTGTTAAAATTGGTATCATGGGCTGTATTGTGAATGGTCCTGGAGAAATGGCCGATGCAGATTTTGGTTATGTTGGTTCAGGTAAGGGAAAAATAACCCTGTACAGAGGTAGGGAAGTAGTGAAACGTGGTGTACCATCAGAAAATGCGCTCGATGAGTTGATCGAGCTGATCAAGGATAATGGGATGTGGGTAGAACCTTAGTCCGCCTGCGAGCTCCATGTAACCAATTCTGTAGAATTCAATCTAAGTTTAAAAGGCATTTTGCTACATGAACCTGGATGATGAAAATGACCTGATCAGGCAAACAATTCCATTTGCTAATGAAGAACCTAAGAAAAGCTGGATGTTATTTCTTTCCACTTTTTTCCTCACACTCACATTTTTTCTGATTGTTATATTCAGTAAGGTTGTTGCACTACAAATAATCCTGGGAGTATTCACCGGATTATGCTTTGGCAGGTTGTTTGTTATCTATCATGATTACAATCACAAGGCAATTCTCGTAAAGTCAAAACTCGCCCGTGTACTTATGAAGGGTTTTGGACTTTTTGCCTTAGCACCCATGAGTATATGGAATCATGTTCACAATCACCACCATGATCACAATTCCCAATTCATAGAGATCGTACTAGGAAGTTTTCCAATCCTGGAAAAAAAGCAATTTGAAGCTCTTTCAAAATGTGGACAGAGAAAATACCTCTTGATACGACATCCTCTAACGATTGCTTTATCCTATTTATCCGTATTTATAGTTTCATTTTGTTTGTACCCTTTTTTTGAAAACCCGAAGAAACATTGGGATGGAATGTTGTCCTTCATCATCCATGTGCTTCTATCAATCACAATATTCTATTTTATTGGCTTCTCCGGCTGGCTGCTGGGTTTTGTTTTGCCTTTTTCCTTAATGGGATTGCTTGGGGGATATATCTTTTATGCACAACATAATTTTCCCGGAGTAAAATTGATGGATCAAAAAGAGTGGAGTTATATCGATGCTGCGCTTCATTCTTCAAGCTTTATAAAAATGAATCGTTTTTGGAGATGGGTAACAGCAAATGTGGGGTATCATCATGTGCATCATGTGAATTCAAGAATTCCATTTTATCGACTACCCGAGGCGATGGATTGTATTCCAGCACTTCAACATCCAACAATTACTACCCTTTCTCTACCAAGTGTACGGGATTGTTTATCCCTGAAACTATGGGATAGTGATCGTCAGGAGATGATTGGTTTACAGTAGGTAAATTGTTCCCAATATTGCTTATTTTCATGCTTCCAACAATCACTCTGATCTTATGCCTAAAATGAACATCGAACGATCCACTGTGATCGATGCCCCTGCAGAAACAGTCTACGCAATTCTTAATGATTTTAACCAATGGAGACCCTGGTCCCCGTGGTTGATTACAGAACCTGAGGCGAAAGTTACTGTTGCCGAAGATGCAAAATCTTACGAATGGGTAGGGAAGCGAACCGGCACTGGGAATATGTCCATTACAGATGAATCCGAAAACAGTGCAATTGATATTGATTTGAACTTTCTTAAGCCATGGAAGTCAAAAGCCAAGGTCCGGTTTAGATTGGAACCCAAAGGAGAGGGTACACAAGTAGCTTGGGCAATGGATAGTAGCCTTCCATTCTTCATGTTTTGGATGACTAAAATGATGACTGCCCTTATCGAAATGGATTACGACAGAGGGCTTAGTATGCTGAAAGAATATGTAGAGAAAGGATCCGTTTCTTCCAAGCTTGATTTCAAGGGAGAATCCGATTTTCCCGGATGTGATTACATCGGGATCAAATCTTCCTGTAGCATTGATAGAATGGGCGAACAGATGATGAGTGATTTCGGGAAACTCAAAGATTATCTGGATGAAAATGCAGACTTACAACGGGGGATGGCATTTTCTGTCTATCATAAATGGGATCCCGCCAAAAACAAAGTGGAATATACCGGAGGCTGGGCTGTAGAAAACCTTCCTGACAGTGTACCGGATGGTCTTATAAAGGCATCCATCCCGGCAACAAAAATTTACACAGTCAGTCATGTTGGATCATACCCATACTTAGGTAATGCATGGAGTGCGTTGTACGCTATGCATCGGGCCAAAGAATTCAAACCCAGGAAAAGAATCCATCCATTTGAGGTATATGTGAGCGATCCACAGCAGGTGGATGAAAAAGATTTGATCACAGAAATCAATTTTGCTGTGGTTTAGTAGCTTCGATATCAAGATTGATTTGGTTCTATGGATTATTAGGGTTTGCTTAAAGCTTTCATCTTCAATTCGATGCTCACTTCATCACCAACCAATGCATCCATAGCACCAAAATCCAGCAGAAAGTCTTTCCTGTTGATCGAAGTAGATGCCATAATGAGGCAGCTTTGTCTGTCATCAGCAAGTACATATTCAATCGGTATGTGAATGATTCTCTCCTGATCCTTGATCTTAAGTTTTCCAGTCAGAGCTATAAAACCATCATTGGATTTTATTGATGTTGAATAAAACTCGATTTGGGGATAATTCTCACTATCGAGGTAAGCCTCACTTTTCAAAGATTCATCCCGTGTTTTATCATCTGTATCAATACTTGCTACGCTGATAACCCCACTGATCGATAAAAGGGTATCAGACTGAATCTCACATTTACCAGAGAATTTGGAAAATTTCCCATCAACTGTTAAAAACCCAAGATGCGATACGCCAAATGAAATATCAGAACTTTCGGGATCAAGCCCGAAAGTTCTGATTTGAGCCTCACACAATATGATTTGTGAAACCAAAAGGAGTATAAATAAGAAACGTTTAATTACGATCTACTCAGCTATGGCTAGAATAACCAGCGTTATTTTCACATCATTACCTACGATCTTTATACCATTTGGAAGCGTACGATCAAAGGCAACTCCATAGTCCTGTCTGTTGACAGTAATTGAGGCATTGGCTGCAATTGATTGTTTTCGCGTTGGGAGATCCAGAAGGGGGCCTTTGATTGTAAAAGGCAACTGTACCTCATTCGTTACTCCATGAATAGTCAAATCACCTGTCAGAACATTTGCACCACTATCGGATGATACGCTTTTGCTTTTAAAAGAGATCTCCGGGTAGGTGGCCGCATCCAGGAAAGCTTTGCTCTTCACTGCATCTTCACCACCAACATTATTGGCATCATAACTATCTACTTTAATGACTGCCTCGGCCGCAGTTTTTGAGTCATCATCCGAATTGTAGATGATATTGCCACTGACGTCTTTAAATCGACCTACTACGTTCACTACTCCAAACCTTTCAACCTGGATTTGAACAGAGCTATGACCTGGATCTATGATATATTTTTGAGCAATTGATCCACTTGCAAAAAGTGCAGATACTAGAATTAATAATAGTCTAATTTTCATTATAAGAATTTTTAAATATGCTAAATGATGACAAACTAGCAGTGGCAGGAAAGACTATCGACAATCTTTATAGGGATTGTCTTGTTTTTTAAAAATTAGGCTATGGCAAGCGTTTCTCTATAGGTAGAAGGGGTCGTCCTTTCGAATTTCTTAAAAGCATTTACAAATGATGTCTTGTTATTGAATCCAGCATCAAAAGCAACCTGAAGAAGTGTATATTCAGGATTAACCTCAATCATAGCTTTTGCCTCCTGTACACGGTATTTATTGACAAAATCAAAAAATGATAAATTAAAATGCTGATTGATCAACTGCGATAAATGATGAGCATTCATCTCCATTTTTTCTGCAAGATCCGTTAACCTAAGCTCCTTATCAAGGTAAATTTTTTGGACGACCATTAGTTGTTCCAGTTTCTCAACATACATAGAAATACTTTCAGTATCGAGGGTGCTTTTTGCATATTTGATATTTGGTGTACTGGTAGTTGTCTTCCATTCCGTATTTAACAAATAATAGCTTACGATATAGAAAAGTGCTCCAATCGGAAATACATAAATGTAATCCAGGTATCTTCGATAGATATCCGTCACTAGGAGGACATACAAGAAAATCGCAGCAAAAAACAGAATAACCAGGAAGGAGATGTTGAAAACCTTTAGCCACTTCACGTTTCCATTGATATTCGAATATTGGGTACTTAACTCTTTGGTATAGGTATTCACCAGTTCCAGGTTCTTAAAAAGATAATAGCCCAGGTGAATGAATTGAGCAATGAACACAAAGGAGTAAACATACTGCAAAGAAGTGATGATCTTTTCCCTGTGATCGAAGACGGATAGCATTCCATAGTCTACTTGACGATGATTCAAAACATCACCTAAAATGACTGGAATCAGAACGGCAAAAACAAGGAAAGGAATGAAGTGAAGTAGGTCAAACTTCCTTAAATACCAATTGGATTGTGTTATTGATTTGAAGTAGAAAAAGGCAAACGGCCCAAATAAAAACCATGACCCATAACGAGTGCCGTAAAAGACATCAATACCAATCGCAATCCGGTTACGAATAAATAGGAATTCCAATAGATACCAGATCAACACAATGATCATCAAGGACAAATAGCGATTTTCTTTTCTTTTCCTTCTTTGATCGGTGAATAGAATGGTTGATAAGAGAAACAATCCATGAAAAACAAAGACGATAATCAAAATGGACCAAAGGTCGAAGTTCATGAGATAATTAGTTATTGACACTAAAAATACAAAACCTGGCTTTTAATCATTGGCCCAACCACTGTGTCAATTCTTCGTTGACTATTGGAACTTTGACCCCTATGAATAAGCAATTAATCAGTTTTTTACTTCTTGTATTCGCTTCTACACAACTGCTTGCGCTAGAGGAACGCATTATCAAGAGCGAAGTGTTAGGATATAAACTTAAATATTGGGTACATGTACCTGAAGCTGTTGATGGCCCAATGCCTGTATTATATGTTACCGATGGAAATGGATATAAAAGAAATGGCTTGGTTGAAACCTCAAAGTCACTTGTAAAAAGAGGTAAGGTAGATCCTCATATCATCGTATTGGTCTCTGCCATAGATCCTGATAACCCGTCGAGAAACAGACGAAACAATCAGTTCCTGTGTAACCCAAAGTATGTTCAATTCTATAAGGAGGAACTTGTTCCAGAGATCGATAGTCGATACAATACAATTAAGAGTGCGGAGGGTAGAGGAATATTGGGTCTGTCATTTGGTGGTCTCAATGCAATGTATTTTGCCATACAGGCAAACGATACGTTTCGAAACATCGGCATCCAATCTCCAGCGCCTCATCCGTGCCCTTCAATCTATGATGACTTCCGGAATGCTCCCAAACTTCCAATAAATATCTTTTTGAGTACCGGAACTGTAAATGATAAAGCCACTGCAACGCAACGATTTAAAAAGATCCTGGTTGAAAAAGGATATGAATTCACCTATATAGAGGTTGCTGAAGGCCACAATTGGAGGAATTGGAAACCCATGCTCGGAGATATTTTGATAGCTTTTTATGAAAAGTAAAGCAATCACTTTCTAATCTCATTCTTGAACAAAATCATCCTGTAATAGATCCAGGTCTAATTTATCAACTTCATCTATCGATATTTATTCTGCGATCAGGAAACATATTTATTAGTTCTGCGTTAAGGAAAGAAATTAGCTTAGAATGAAAAACTATTTAGGTGAATTTGAAGAATTGATCCTCCTTACTATCGGAGTACTTGGCTCAGAAGCTTACGGGGTAAGTATCAAGGATGAAATGCTCGAACGTACTTCTAAAAAACCAAGTATCGGAGCGCTTCATACAGGTTTGCAACGATTAGAAATCAAAGGCTACATACAGTCATGGGAGGGGGGAGCAACAGCTGAAAGAGGTGGAAGAAAGAAAAGGTACTACAAACTTACAAACCTTGGTATGGAGACCTTAAAGAACGCACACGAGCTAAGAAATCAAATGTTTGATGACCTAACAAAACTTGCCTGGAATGGATAACTCTCAGAAAAATGGAAGAAGCCTTTTGCGAAGACTGAGCTTTGGTTTGATAGAGTGGCTTTCGCCAGAGATTGCTGAAAACGTAAAAGGTGATCTTGAAGAGATGTATTATCGTCGATTGAAAAGAAGAGGCAAATTAATGGCTGAGATCTTCCTGTTCTGGGAGTCGATTACATGTTTAAAATTGGTCAGGAACAGAAAGGGAATGTACCTGTTTCAATTTTTCGATCCCAATATTCATTTCAAGATGTCCTGGAGAGTACTTATTAAAAACAGAAGCTATACCTTGATCAACGTTGCTGGGCTTTCGATTGGATTAATAGCTTCACTATTCATTTTTCTGTATGTTAAAACAGAACATACCTATGATCAATACCATGATCAATCCCACAACATCTATCGGGTTGTATATGACTTGACTGAGCGAAATGAAAAACTTCCCTGGGCTATTTCAAAAGGAAAATGGGCACGAATGATAAGTAAAGAGTATGCGCAGGTTGAAGGGTATGTAAACATCACGCCAACCTGGGGCAGCAAATCACTATTGAAATCGGAAACTATCACAGACGGTCTTTATGAGAATGGTTTTGTCTGGGCAGACCCTACACTTACTTCAGTGTTTGATTTTCAGTTTCTGGCCGGAAACCCTGAAACAGTCCTTGACGATCCCAACACAATTATCATTTCAAAGTCAATTGCTATCAAGTATTTTGGAGATGTAAACTCAGCCATGGGGAAAACGCTCAACCGAGATAATGAGACTGACTATAAGGTGACGGGTGTATACGAACAGATGCCTTCTAATTCACATTTCCATGCTGAACTCATTGCATCACTGATGACAGGGACCACTCAAGAAGACAGAGACAAATTTTGGGGCTATGGATATGTTTTGTTAAACGAAAATGCTGATCCATTAGCCGTCAATGAAAGTTTACCTTCCCTTGTCAAAGCACATATGCCAGAAAACTCCTTGTTAAAAATATGGTTGCAACCTTTAGAGGATATTTATTTGAAATCCGAACTAATGTATGAGTTCGAACCAGTAGGAAACCTAACCACTACCAGGCTTTTATCAGGAGTCGGGGTCTTTATTCTTTTAATAGCGTGTTTCAATTTCATAAACCTATCCACTGCCTATGGATCGAGACGAATCAAAGAAATTGGTATTAAAAAAGTTTTAGGCGCCTATCGAAGCAATCTTGTAAAGCAACTGGTATTGGAAAGTATAATTATAACCACTGTTGCTATGGTTGTGGCCAGTATAGGGACGTATTTGTTAATACCGTTTGTTGAATCACTGGCCGGAAAGTCACTTGACCTTACCGGAATTTTAGAATACAGATTCCTTCTTTTGGTTTTTGGCTTGGCATTCTTGTTGGGAATTTTAGCAGGAGGGTATCCAGCTTTTTACCTCGCTTCATTAAAGCCTAAGAAGATCTTTGACAAAGGTCACTCAAGAGGGAAAAACCTGCTACGCAAAAGTCTAACAGTCTTTCAATTTGCCATGTCCATCACTTTGATCATTGGTTCACTCGTCATTTACAAACAATTAAGATATTTCCAGGAAAAGGACATGGGAATGGAGCCAGATCAGGCGCTTGTTATTCCGCTTGATTATTCGGATAATTTGGGTAAGAATTATCGTGCATTTAGAGAAGAATTGCTTCGTAATCCGAGTATCAATAGCATGTCTATGATGTCCAATCTCCCCGGAGAATTGATAAGGATGTGGACCGGAGATGTTAGACCTGCGAATGGGACAGAAGAAGATGCTGTTCGAACCAAAGTATTCACGACTGATTATGATTTTGTCAGAACATTGGGTCTGACAATAACTGAGGGCAGAGATTTCTCCAGGCACATTGTGTCTGATTCTTCACTTAGTGTTCTCATCAATAAAACAGCAGCACACCGATTGGGTTTTGCTGACCTTGAGAATGCCTTTATCTCTGTAAAGCAAAAGGAACATGATCTGCGTGTCATAGGAATTGTGGAAGATTTCCACTTTGCCTCACTTCACAGTGAAATAGAACCATTGGTGATTTACAACAATCCTGGTCCAAAAGGGAAACTTGTCGTTAGCCTTAGTACTGAAAACCTTACATCTACATTGGAATACATAGGCGATACCTGGAAGAATTATGAACCAGATCGACCCTTGGAGACCTTCTTTCTAAACGAGTATTTTAACCAGAAATACACAAATGAGCGGAATTCCATGAACTTGATCATCAGCTTTACCGTGTTGGCAGTTTTTATCGCCTGTTTAGGTCTCTTTGGACTTGCCACCTATGTAATGCATGGGAGGTTGAAAGAAGTTGGGATTCGCAAGGTTTTTGGTGCAAGTGTTGTTCGTTTGTTTACACTTCTTGCCTCAGAGTTTGTCTTGTTAGTATTGTTGGCGTTTGTACTGATCTCTCCATTGGCCTACTATCTTGCAGACCTTTGGTTAACAGATTTTGCCTATCGGATCAGTATTGACTTTTGGATTTTTGGAGTTGCTGTCTTGTTTGTATTGCTTTTGGCATTAGCTACCGTTAGCTATAAAAGTCTTTACGTAGCTAAAACAAATCCTACAAAGGTGCTTGCTGATGAGTGAGGATAATCAGTAGTAAAAAAGATTCTTATTGAAGTAGAATTGATTCTAGTTTGGCTCCCAGATATACATTTCCTTTTCTACATTACTGTAAGAACTTCCTGATCCTCCACCAACATACGGAATCCCATCAATGACGAATGCGAAACCTCTCTCTCTTCCTTTATTTCCAATTGGGTCTACTTCTGTCCAGGTGTTTAATGCTGCATCATATTCCCAGCAAAAATTTCTCCCGCTTCCACCAATAGGATCGCCGTTTGCTAAATATCCTTTTCCATTTAATTCGAAAGACGAGGTTGAGTGAATTGCATATTGAAAATCTCCCAATTCTGTCCATTGATCTAAAGATGGGTCATATCTCCAATAATCCTTATCTCCTGTATTGCTTGCTCCTCCCACCAGGTAGACATGATTTCCAATTGTAAATGTGGATGCGTTTCTTCGTTCCTTACCGCCCCAAATATCCAGAGGAATATCACTTATCTGCGCCCATTGATCTAAGGATGGATCGTAGACATAATAGTCAGTATAGTCATCGCCACTATATACATCAACTTCAACACCCATGCCTAAATAGATTTTCCCGTTAATTGTAAATGTAGTTGCGTAACCTCTTCTGGGTCCCGGAAAATCAGTTTTTTTCGTCCATGAATCAGATGTGGCACTATACTCCCAAAAATTATCTGTTTCGGTTGATGTGTACATATATCCATTTTGTCCATTTCCTACAACATCCCCATAAAAATTGAAATCAAAAAGAATTTCTTGATTTGACCAGGTTCTGTTTTGAGGATCATAGGTCCAGAGATATGTATTGGGGTCTGTAAAATCAGCTGAACGGCAAACCAAATAGGCTTTATTATCGATTACAAAAGTGCCCGGAGAACCGTAGTAACTAATTGGAATGGTACTGGATATCATTCTCCAATTATCTTCAATTGAGAAGGTAGAAATTGAATTAGCCGTCTTATCTAAAACGGAGACAAAAACTTCCATTTCACGATTTGGATAAGGACCGTCAGGAACCCTAACCGTTAGTTCATTGGTTGTCCCTTTAACTATTTCCGCCTCAGCCTCCCCAAAAAGAACTTTATTCTGATAGTAGTTTGGATGAAAGTTTGCTCCTCTGACAATAAGCTCATCTCTTGAATGACCGGAAGAGGCAACCTCAGTGATCTCGGGTCCAATCAACTCAAAATCATCCGTGCTTAGTGTTTCTTGGTTTTGGGCAATCACAGCTATTTTAGAAAAACTGCTTTCTACCTCATCTGGTACCACGATAACTAGTTTTCTTCTTGAACTAGCAGATACTATTGCCTCCGCATTTCCAATTTTTACCCGATTTCTTTCAATTTTTGTATCAAAATGATCTCCATGAATTTCCAGGATACCCCGAAATCCAGCACTCTTAGGAGAAAAGGATGTGATGACCGGTTGCTCAAGCTCGAATGAGCCCAAATTCACACTAAACTCATCTAAACTCATAGTCAAACTGACTTGAGCATGTTCAATGGCTTCCGGAACAATACATTTAACGAGAGTATCACTGCTAGTAATGACTTGACCTCTGACTTGTCCGAAACGGATATTAGCATGACTTCTTTCCCCAAAATAATTCCCAATGATCGATATGGTATCATCAATATGCGCTTTTAACGGAAGTACAGAAGAAATTACCGGCTGTTTGCTGCCACTTGATGTAAACGATTGGGTGTCACCATAAATCCGTTCTTGATCAACATCAATATATGCCTGATAATAATACGTTCTACCAGATTCTAAATCGCTTGAAATTTCAACTGAAAAATTACCAGCCTTTTCAGGTTTACCTAAAGAAATAGCCTTCAACGCATAACCCTCATTTTCCCGCATCAATTTGAATCCATGGTCAGTGACAACCCCTTCTGATTTTGTAAAGGATCCTTTTAGTATAACTCCACCTTCGTTTAAAACCTCTGCTTCCAAAGTGGTAACTGTGTGAAATTGATTAAGATTAGATGAATCATCTTCAGCGCAGGAAAGAATTAAAAAGGAAAGGGTGATTAAGAGTGATTTCCGGATCATAATCATCTACTCAACTTCAAATGTTGCTATCGCCCATTGTACTGAGGCTCCTTCGCCAGTTTTTGTGATGACAAAATAATGGCTTTCACTGGTATTGAAAAAGCCAAATTGGCCATAGGCATCTTCAATTACTCCGCTTCCATGTCTTTCTACCAGAGACCTTGGTATACCAATTATTTTAACTAAATCATAGGTCTTTGAGAATACTAGAATTTTATCTGCTTCATCTTCGAAATGAAATGGGTCCATTGCAAGCCCATATATCAGTTCACCATTTGATGAGAAGGAAATTGATTCATAATGACTATCTGAAGCAAGTCTGGTTTTATAAATAATGTCTTCACTTTGCTTTTCAGACAACTCGAAAATATTGCCACTTTTGGCTATTAAGAAATCATCATTTGAGCTGATCCACATATCACCCCCAATATAATAATCACCGTGATATGGTGAGTCATATAAAATTTCTGCATTACCTTCTTCAATAGAATACTTTTCGATATCTCCAGGAGTCAAATTGGTAGAGACTCCATATATGTAATCACCGGAAGGATGAAGGCGTCCTTTGGTTTTGTCATGAATGTTCCTAAATGATTCGACCTCTTCGTCGGTAACTAAGTTTGTTCCATACAGGGATACCCAGGATCCATTCGCAGGGAATAAGTATGACCAATTATCCTCAGTTAGTATTGCATCAAAAACGTTAAAAGTCAAGCCTTTTTGGAGAATTATCTCCTTGTTTTGAAGATCTACGTAAGTCAAAATTCCATTATGCCCCGTAATAGCATAGTTGCCATCAGGACTTACCGAAACACATGTTGCCGGAGCACTAAGTTCAACCTGTTCAATGTACCTATTCAAGACGTCAATAAGTAACAGTTTTGGTTCTGAGCTTGCCGCAACGATCATATTCAAACTACGACTATACTCTGCATCCACAATTTCATCTTCCAAAACCCATTTTAACTCCTTGAAATTGGTAAGCCTAATTGTTACGATGCGACTTTGTTCATCATTGACATTTATTTCAATTTGAGTTAAATATTCTTGATTTAGTAGATTACTACGATCAATTGAAAGTACAATTTGAATTGAATCCAAAACATCTATGTTTCCACTTGATGGACTTATTTGGAGATATGGAGCAGTGTTCTCTACTGACCATTCGAATGGGGCATCACCTGTATTTTTCAAGTAGAGTGCATAATCCTCTGCTTCATGATCGATGGATATATCAAGTTCAGAAAGAGTAAACGAGATATTTTCGGGAACCACATCGCCCTCTTTCTTACAAGACACCAGGAAGAATGCGAGAATAACCAACCAGGTAGATGTGTGAACAATCTGTTTCATTTGCCCTGCAAAATTACAACTGATTCAAAATTATATATAGCTGATCAATACTCATTTGTTTGTGATTTGACATTATAATTACGTTCTTATTAGAATGTAAATAGGTAGTGCATAGGATTTTATTACAGATTTTTTTCCTCGTCATGATCGCTTATGGGCATAGTCAAGACTTTGAATGGGCAATAGGCTTTGGAGATTGGACAGATGATGGTGTTGTCACAACCGCTGTGGATCCAAAAGGAAATGTTTTAGTGACTGGACGCCTTACGAGTGGAACTGTAATTGGAGATACTACTTTTAATAGTCAAGGAGTATACCTGGCTAAGTTTGATGAATCAGGAAATTACAAATGGGCACGTAGATTCAGCACTTTTTCAAGTTTGGGCATTGACATCTCGTTTGATTCTCAGAGTAATGTGTACCTGGTTGGATATTACCAGACCTTTAATCATGAAGGCTTCAACTTGCAAGGGGGTACACAACCGCGGACTTTTGTAATGAAATTAGATGAGGATGGGAACCTGATTTGGGTCGAAGGTTTTGGAACAGTCAATACTAGCGGTACTACAATACCAACGGCTATAAACGTGGATGCCGAGGGAAACGTGTATTTCTCTTGCTACTTCAATGGATTAATCGAGATATCAGGAACATCCTATGATGTAGTAGGTAGAGAAGTTTTCGACCATGATATTCTGTTGATAAAGCTATCAACAGATGGGGAGGTTTTATTCGTTCAAACAGCTGGAAGCACTTCGGAAGATTCATTTACAGATATGGAAGTGGGAGCGGACGGAATTTATGTCGTAGGTTCCAGTGGTGGCAGGGAACTGGAAATAGGAAGCCTGACCTACGAACGTCCGGAAGAATATTATGGATTCATAGCAAAGTATTCATTTGAGGGAGATTTGAATTGGATTAAACCTATTAATGTAGCTACAAGATCCAATTTAATGAGAATGGATTTAGATGATTTTGGCAATATCATACTTGCAACCTATTGGACAGATACCGATGATTATCGCGACCATCAAATTTCCATTGTCAAATACGATGCTACCGGGTCTTTAATTTTTAAACGTCCACTCATTCAATCATATGATGTTCGCTCATCTTTTTGGTTTAAGAGTTGGGATATAGCGTCTAACGGTAGTGATATTTATTTTATCACCGGTGTTGGAAATTTAGTGATTGACAGATTCAATATAGAGTCCAATGGCTATTCTGATGTCATTGTGAGCAAATTTAATGATATCGGTTATCCACAATGGATATCACAGGTTGATGGAGATTTGACAGAGTCGGGTGTAAGTATCACAGTTGGTGACAATAGGGTTTATGTGGCAGGTGAGTACAACAGCTCAGAACTAACATTTGGCGACCATACTATAACTAACAATAGTGGGAATCAAGATGTTGATGTCTTTCTTTCAGGGTTATCTGATGCAACTTCTAATATATGCCCGGAACAAGAAGATTTCTTTATTTCCTATCCTGAAATAATTTGCGAGGGAGACTCAATTCGTCTGTCTGTTGACAATGAATATGCAGTATTTACGGAGTGGTATAGAGACGGCCAACTGTTGGATTTTTCGAATAAAACAGAAGTATATATTCGAGAGCCCGGCACCTATACCATTGAAGTCAATACGAATACGACATGTGAATTGGCTCCTTTAACACTTCAAATAGATAGTGAATCCCAATCAAATGAATTCTCAGAGGTAATCATTAATGAAAAACCAATAGCCGATATCGAAGTAAATGAAACCATATGCGCTGGTGAGTCTATAAATTTTTCTTCTCCTTTTAATGT
>JANQEC010000292.1 GCA_028278585.1 Cyclobacteriaceae bacterium
ATTTGGTGGGTGAACATGGGGTGCTGAAAAGGGCAATCAGCACTGGTCAGGTTCCCTCTATGATTTTATGGGGACCTCCAGGTACGGGAAAAACAACAATCGCCAATATCATCGCAAATGAAGTAAAAATGCCTTTTCATACGTTAAGTGCAGTAAGTGCGGGAGTAAAAGATGTACGGGAGGTCATACAAAAGGCTGGTGGCGGAAGAAAATCGATCCTGTTTATAGATGAGATCCACCGCTTCAACAAAGCACAACAAGATGCGTTACTTGGAGCCGTTGAAAAAGGAATTATCACATTAATTGGTGCAACAACTGAAAATCCAAGTTTCGAGGTAAATTCAGCACTCATTTCACGGTCGCAGGTCTACACACTCAATTCATTGACCAAAGAACATTTGCTGGCTATAATTGAAAATGCCATTCATGAGGACCATGATCTAAAAAAGGAAAAAATTGACCTAAAAGAAACTGAAGCTCTTTTCAACCTATCAGGTGGAGATGCACGAAAAGTGCTCAATTTGCTGGAGCTGGTCATAAAAAGCGATGAATCAGAAGAAAAGGTAATTACCAATGAAAAAGTAGTCGTTGCGGCCCAGCGAAAGACGGTTTTGTATGACAAAAAAGGCGAAATGCATTATGATGTCATTTCTGCATTCATCAAATCAATTCGGGGGAGTGATCCCAATGCAGCGGTGTATTACCTGGCCAGAATGATAGAAGGAGGAGAAGATGTAAAGTTCATTGCAAGACGACTGGTAATCCTAGCCTCTGAAGACATTGGGAATGCAAACCCAACAGCTCTGGTTATGGCAACAAGCGCTTTCCAGGCAGTTAATCTAATCGGGTATCCGGAAGCAAGGATCATCCTATCACAGTGTGTAACCTACCTGGCTTCGTCACCTAAAAGTAATGCCTCTTACGCTGCGGTTAAGCAGGCGCAATCTCTTGTGCAAGAGACCGGCGATTTACCTGTACCTATGCAGATCAGGAATGCGCCTACAAAACTCATGAAGGAGCAAGGATATGGAAAAGGCTATCAATACGCCCATGAACATGACATGAATTTTGTAGACATGGAATTTTTACCAGAAGAAATTAAGAATACCAAACTTTATGACCCAGGTAAAAATTCCAGGGAGGATGAACTAAGAAAATTCCTCAAGGCCCGATGGAAAGACAAATACGGTTATTAAAATTTAGCCGCCACCCCAAACTTGACCACAAGAAGATCTGTAGTAGATTCTCTAGCCTCAGTTGAGAAATCCAAATCACCCTGCTGAATATTAGCAGGATCATACGCCGCTTCAGAACCGGTGAATTCCACGGACCAGGCTTCAGTATCCGTTCCATCAAAGAATTGTGCCCGCTCACCTAAGAAGTAATTAACTCTTAAGTCAATAAATAAATTGGACGACACCTTAAACATAAGTCCACCTCCAAAACCATAGCTAAAAACGAAATCATCCAGAATTGTTTTTCGAACAATAACATCATCATCATCGCTGCTATATCTTCTGTCATTGGAACGATCCAGGATTTTTGTATTCGTGGATATATACCGAAAACCAATAAGACCCTCGGCGTAAGGTTGTATATCGGAAAAAGGTGCCACTGCCCGAATAAATGCATGCGTTCCAAATAGACTGTTGGTATTTACGATTCGCAATGGAATATCCAATTGCCCCAGGAGAGTACCTTGAGATGACCGTATTTCAGCTACCAGGTCTTCATTTTGTGCATTTCTGCCATAGACCATATAGTTAAAATCAATACCCGCATAGATCGGAACTCCCTTTTGAAAAGGAAATGCGACAGAAAGGTCAAACCCGAACCCGTTGGCATCTGTGTTCTCACGAAAGTCGTTTCTCGGAACACCGACTGAGAATCCCAGGCTGCCCATTTGTGCAATGCTGGAGAACGAGATGAATATTACCAAAGTGGCAATTAGTAGTTTTTTCATAGTAGGTAGTAGTTATTCAAGAAATCAAATGATGGATAATATTCAAAATTCTTGCCAAACAAAAATAGGGATTCTGGCGAGGGTGAAAAATGAATGGCTCCAAGAGCATTATTTTCATTGTTCGTTCGAAAAGAATCTTCATAATTAGCTTCTCTTTTTGTCTGCCATTGTCCTATATTTGCACTCCTTTTTGAAAACACTCTTTTAGAGAAGAAAAATGAGCGCAGAATTATTCGATATAGTAGCAGAAGAATACAAGGAAGCAAGAGCAAAACATCCTTCTTTTGGGCCTGGTGATACCATCAATGTCCACTATAAAATTAAGGAAGGAAACAAAGAGCGAATTCAGCAATTTCAGGGTACCGTGATGCAAATCCGAAATAAGAATACAAATGGAGAAACCTTCACTGTTCGAAAAGTATCTGGTGATATTGCTGTAGAAAGAATTTTCCCAATTCTTACGCCCAATGTAGACAAGATAGAGGTGTTAAGAAAAGGCAAGGTTCGAAGAGCCAAATTGTTCTACTTAAGAGGTAGAAAAGGCAAGTTGGCCAGGATCAAAGAAAAAATTCAAAAATAATAGCATCCCGACCTAGTGTCGGGATTTTTGTTTCAAGACATTTTCTCTAAAACTATCTTTGAAACGTGGTATTTCAATTCTCAAAATATCAAGGTACAGGAAATGATTTCATCCTCATTGACAATAGGGAGAAGACCTTCCCAAAAGAGCAAGAGGTAATCACCAGATTGTGCGATAGAAAATTTGGGATCGGTGCGGATGGACTGATCCTCATAGAAGACCATTCTGAACTCGACTATACAATGATCTATTTCAATTCAGATGGAAGCCAAAGCCTCTGTGGAAATGGATCTCGATGTGGTTTTGCTTTTGCCAAAAGTCTTGGTATGGTTGACTCAGTTGCCCGTTTTGAAACCACCGATGGTGTTCACGACATAAAAGAAGAGAATGGGGTCATTCATTTCGGATTTTCTTCAATAGAAGACGCTATCAGGGAGGAAGGCGACGATAGGTACCTGGATACAGGGTCTCCCCATTATATCCGTTTTGTTGATGATGTAGATGAAGTTGATGTCTATAATGAAGGAAAACGAATTAGAAATTTGTCAGTCTATTCCAGCCAAAATGGCATGAATGTGAATTTTGCACAACTTTTGCCAGAAAGCATCAAAATTCGAACATATGAACGGGGTGTAGAAAACGAAACACTAAGCTGCGGGACTGGTGCAACAGCAGTAGCACTTGTAGCAAGTCAGTATGGTTTAAAAAGTCCTGTCAAACTGGAAACAAAAGGAGGAAAGCTGACGGTTTCATTCGAATCCGGGAATGGATTTTTTGAAAATATTTGGCTGGCAGGTCCTACAGAAAAAGTATTCGAAGGAACTGTGGAGATCTAGCCTCTCTTTATATGATTACGTTATAACTTTAAAAGATTAAATCTTTTCTAATGCTAAACTCGATATCGAAGGGTGTGGCCAAAATATTTGGCACAAAAACAGAAAAAGACCTAAAAGAATTAACACCCTATGTATCCCTAATAAATGCTGAGTTTGATAAGCTTGCCCATATTTCCGATGATGATTTAAGGGAAAAAACTACAGAGTTAAAAAACATAATTAAAGAGCAGCTCAAGTCGATCGATGATCAGATTGCTACACTTCATAAAAAAGTTGAAGACGAAAGAGACCTGGATGTAGACGAAAAAGAATCCATCTTTTCTGAGATTGACAAGTTGGAGGAGCAGCGTGATGAAGAACTGGAAAAAGTTCTCATGGATATTCTCCCTCAAGGTTTTGCCGTGGTAAAAGAAACTGCCAGAAGGTTTGCTGAAAATGAAAAGCTAGTGGTTAAAGCCTCTCTTTACGATAAAGAGCTTGCAGCTAAAAAATCGAATGTAGAAATAAGTGGGGACACAGCTACCTGGAAAAACAAATGGATTGCCGCCGGGAATGAAGTGGCCTGGAATATGGTTCATTACGATGTTCAGTTAATTGGCGGTGTTGTTTTGCACCAGGGAAAGATTGCTGAAATGGCAACCGGTGAAGGAAAAACACTTGTTGCAACACTCCCGGCATACCTAAATGCCCTGGCTGAACGTGGAGTGCACATAGTTACAGTCAATGATTACCTGGCCAAAAGAGATGCGGAATGGAATGCCCCACTCTTTGAATTTCATGGATTAAGAATTGACTGTATTGATAATCATCAACCCAATTCCACAGAAAGAAGGAACGCCTACATGGCCGATATCACTTATGGTACCAACAATGAGTTCGGCTTTGATTACCTGCGTGACAATATGTCAAGAAGCCCGGAAGAACTGGTTCAGAAAAAACACCACTATGCCATGGTGGATGAGGTTGACTCGGTATTAATCGATGATGCCAGGACTCCTTTGATTATTTCTGGTCCAATCCCTAAAGGTGATGAACATGAATTTTATGATCTAAAACCAAGGATCCAACGACTTGTTGATGCACAACGAAAATTAATTGGAGAATACCTCAATGATGCTAAAAAGCAAGCCAAAGATGGGAATGAAGGTGAAGCAGGCCTTTCACTTTTCAGAACCTTCAGGGGATTGCCGAAGTACAAACCACTCATCAAATACCTTAGTGAGACAGGAATAAAACAAGCCCTTCAAAAGACAGAGAATATCTATCTGGCAGATAATCAGAAACGAATGCCAGAAGCAGATGAGCCACTGTATTTCACGATAGACGAAAAAATAAATAGTATCGACCTCACTGAAAAAGGGATCGACTTGATTACTGGAGAAGGCGAAGATCCAAGTTTTTTTATCCTTCCTGACATTGGTGAAGAGATTGCTAAACTTGAAAGAGATGAATCACTTTCAGAAAATGACAAACTTCAGAAAAAAGAAGAAATTATCCGGGACTACAACCTGAAAGGCCAGCGCATCCACTCTGTAAACCAATTGTTAAAAGCATATTGTATGTACGAAAAGGACACAGAATATGTCCTTATGGATGACAAGGTAAAGATTGTGGATGAACAGACCGGTCGGATCATGGAAGGTCGACGCTACTCGGACGGGCTCCACCAGGCCATTGAGGCAAAGGAAAATGTGAAAGTAGAAGACGCTACCCAGACTTATGCCACCATTACCCTCCAGAATTACTTCCGAATGTATCACAAGCTTGCCGGAATGACGGGAACAGCTGAAACTGAAGCCGGTGAATTCTGGGATATTTACAAGCTTGATGTAGTTGTAATTCCTACCAACAGACCGATCCAGCGGAAAGATGAACACGACAAGGTCTACAAAACCATGCGTGAAAAGTTCAATGCTGTTGCTGATGAAGTGGTGGAGTTAACGCAACAAGGAAGACCGGTGCTTGTGGGAACCACTTCCGTTGAGATCTCGGAGATACTTAGCCGAATGCTAAAGATCAAAAACATCAACCACCAGGTCTTGAATGCTAAACAGCATGCCAAAGAAGCAGATGTTGTAGCGGAGGCCGGAAAGCCAGGAACAGTGACAATTGCTACCAACATGGCGGGTCGTGGAACTGATATCAAACTCTCTGAAGATGTAATCAATGCAGGAGGATTGGCAATAATAGGTACAGAAAGACACGAATCCAGGCGTGTAGACAGACAGCTTAGAGGTCGCTCCGGACGACAAGGAGATCCGGGATCATCACAATTTTACGTGTCACTGGAAGACAACTTGATGCGATTGTTTATGTCAGATCGGGTTGCCAAAATAATGGACCGGCTTGGTTTGCAGGAAGGAGAAGTGATCCAACACTCCATGATCACTAAGTCCATTGAACGTGCGCAAAGAAAAGTGGAAGAAAACAATTTCGCTGTTCGTAAGAACCTTCTTGAGTACGATGATGTGATGAACAGCCAGCGAGAAGTTATCTACAAACGAAGAAAAAACGCGCTTTACGGAGACCGGCTTGAGCTGGACATTCTGACCATGCTCTTCGAAACATGTGATGACCTTATACTAAATGCAAAAGGCTCAAACGATCTTGACAGCTTGAAGTTGAATGCAATTTCAGTCCTCGGTCTTGATTTCCAGATCTCACAAGAAGAGCTTGAAAAGACGGACGAAAATGTGCTTTCACAGCAACTTTATGATGCTGCTCTTGAAAACTATAAAGCCAAAAACAACTCCATCAAGGAAAAAGCACTTCCGATTCTGAAGCAAATTCATCAGACAAGAGGTGCTACACTTGAAAACATATTAGTTCCGTTTACAGATGGTAAGAAACAAATCGGAACAGCTGTAAATCTCGAGAAGGCTGTGGAGACGGAAGGAGATGAGGTAATCCTTGAAATGGAAAAAATGATCGCACTTGCTACCATTGACCTACTTTGGAAAGAACATCTGAGGGACATGGATGATTTACGGCAATCAGTAAGAAACGCGGCTTATGAGCAGAAAGATCCTCTATTGATCTATAAGTTTGAAGGCTTCGAAATGTTCAAAGGATTTATCGGGAAGGTTAATGAAGAAACCATTTCATTCCTTATGAAAGCTGAGATTCCTGTAAATGAAGCTGATGATGTACAGGCAGCACAACAACAGCGTACTGCCAGAAATTATAACGAGCAAAAAGAAGAAAGCCGTTCAGCATTAGCAGGGGGACCACAGGGGAATAGACCGCCGGCCCAAAAGACTCAACCAGTCCAGACACAAAAAATTGCAAGCAGGAATCAACGTGTAAATGTTCAATATGCTGATGGTTCTGTGAAAAAAGATGTTAAATTCAAAACAGTTGAAGACGACATTAAGAATAACAGATGCGTTATAGTGGAATAGTCATAGCTCTGATGGTTGCTTGTAAGGCAGCCCCACCTGCAACTACTCTTCCTGCCTACGAGGAAGATCTTAGTGTGCATCGACCTGCAATGGACAGTCTGACTCTTGATTCCAATGATCCAAAGACCGAAGAATTTGTTCCATTGGTTGGGCATATAAAGGCTGAACTTGACAGTATAGTAAGAGTAAGTGTGGCTGAAAACAAGGAAGAAAAATTAGTAGATGGATTTGTTATCCAGGTCTATAATGGAAACAGCCGCGATAGAGCCAATGAAGTTTGGCGTCTGATAGATCGGAACTTCACTGATCTATCTCCTAAAATTTCCTATCATCAACCAAACTTCAGGGTCAAGGCAGGAAGGTTTACAGATCGATTGAAAGCACATAGAATTTTCCAGCAAGTAAAGGAAGAGTTTCCCAAAGCGCTACTAGTGCCAGAAAGACTTTCCATGACCTATGAGTGATTTCATTCAGAAAATCAAGTCTCTTTCTGACAAGTATTTTGAAGAAATCAGAGACATAAGGAGACACCTGCACACTAACCCAGAGCTCTCTTTCGAAGAACACAACACAGCATCTTTTATTGAGCATAAATTAGCCGAATTCGGAATTCAGGATGTACAAAGAGTCGCTAATACCGGAGTTACATTTTGCCTGGATGGAAGAGAAAAAGGTAAAACCATTGCTCTAAGGGCAGATATCGATGCCCTACCCATAACCGAAGAGAACGATGTGTCCTATCGATCGAGGAATGATGGGATTATGCATGCGTGTGGTCACGATGCCCATACTGCAAGTTTACTGGGAGCAGTTAAAATTCTAAACGATCTCAAAAATAACTGGAAGGGTACAATAAAATTCATTTTCCAGCCAGCAGAAGAAAAGTCCCCCGGAGGAGCATCAATCCTGATCAAAGAAGGTATTCTGGAGAATCCTAAACCTGAAAAAATACTGGGACAACATGTGATGCCGCTCATTGAGGCTGGCAAAGTGGGTTTCAGAAAAGGAAAGTACATGGCCAGCGCGGATGAGATTTACCTGACAGTGAAAGGGAAAGGAGGTCACGCGGCAATGCCAGAAAACTTTGTAGATCCTATTGCAATTACTAGTCAAATTATTGTCTCACTACAACATATTGTTAGTCGGTTTGCAAACCCTAAGATGCCAACAGTTTTGTCCTTTGGAAAAATCTCAGGAGGAACTGTCACGAATATAATTCCGGACGAAGTGAAAGTTGAAGGGACATTCAGAACATTCAATGAAGAATGGAGGAAAGAAGCACTGGCCAAAATCCGGGACATAACAACCAACATTGCAGAATCAATGGGTGGCTCCTGTGAAGTGAAGTTTGCTCCTGGCTATCCTTTTCTTATAAACGATGAGGACTATACGGAACGAAACATCGGAGCTGCCAGGGATTTTTTAGGTGCCGAAAATGTTGAAGAACTGGACCTGTGGATGGCCGCTGAAGATTTCGCCTCTTACAGTCACTATGTAGATGCTTGCTTTTATAGACTTGGTACCAGGAATGAAGAAAAGGAAATCACTTCAGGAGTTCATACACCTACATTCGACATTGACGAAACGGCACTCAAAACCGGTATGGGGCTAATGGCTTATTTGGCCATCAACGAGCTTGAAAATTAAAGGGCTACTTCCGTTTGTATTCTGAAAACCATCAAGTTGTCTCCGGATGGAATGTCCTGGAAACTGATATCACTTTGCACCTTCAAACTATGTCCAACAATGTACCTGGATATCCCAAACGTAAATTCAGACATATCAGAAATCGTCGAATTAGAACTCCCATCAATTATTGTATATCTACCAGCAAATTCCCAGTTGGATGGGAGTAGATAGCCAGCCTGGAAAACAAAGCCTGAACCTGTTCCAAATCCATTGTTCGACTTACCCGTAGATCTTGTGGCAAATTCAGAAGCAGCAGAAATACCATTGTACTTGAACATCATATCTGCAATAAAAGTCGTCAGATCATTTGAAACATACGCACCGTTAGCATCCGTATTGAATGACCCCAGGTTACCCCGGGATCTTACGGAGCTATAGTTAGCGTCACCTGTAATTCCTATCGACAACTTCGGGCTCGCCTCTCGCAGCAAATCAGATCCAAAATAATCTCCTTTGCCGGTAAAGCTGCCAAATGGCAAAAATTCGAGCCTACCTGTTATCTGGTAGCCTCCTTTCGGATTATCAACAATGATATTCCTTCCCTCACCTAAGGAAAAAGCGAACGCCTGGTTGATGACCATGTTGCCCATCTTGTTCTTATGTCGAAGTTGAATTCCTTTATCCCGATCAAGGGTAAACCTTGCGTTAACTAAACTTCGATCTACAAACTGGAGATTCTGAGACGAGATCACACGTTCCCTGTTTCCAGGCAGCTTTGTTTGCCCAAACCACAGCTGCCAATCTTTGGCAAAAGACCATTTTATTGCCGCATCCAACACAAGATTTGCAGTATTTCCGGATTCATTAATCTGACCGCTTCGATGATCCCTGTTCGATATCGCCAATTCAACCTTGTAAACAACACTTGGATCATATGCCCAACCATCAAATTTTAATCGTGACCTTCGGATAAGCAGTTGATCAGCATAATCATCAGTTTGGGTATTTAATTCTCCAGCGTAGAGTGTTTGAAACCGAAATCCGAATTTCAGGTGAAAGGACGAATCTTGCGCCGTGAGCTGCAATCTTTTCCCCCAGGTACTTGAGGTTAGATCTTGACCATGTATTATACAACAAAAAAGGAAACAGCAAATTAGGTGTGCTAAGCGCCAATAATTTTTCATCAGACCTGACAGTGGTTTATTGGCTGCAATATTAAGATAAGTTTACCTAAATATTACGAAATTATTATGTCGGGAATTGTACTTAGAAGACAAGATTTGAATAGCGCTGCAATATCAATAATTTATTCCGAATTACCTCAGGACAATTCTTAACATATACGACATATTGAAATTATACTTTTGCATCTAAACAATTAACCAATGGAATACGGATTTTTTGACGTACTGAGCTTACTCGGAGCACTGGGATTTTTCATTTATGGAATGAAAGTAATGAGTGAAGGCATCCAGAAAGTTGCGGGTGCTAAAATGAGAAGCATTCTAAGTTCTATGACCTCCAACCGTGTAAAAGGAGTTTTTACCGGTTTCACAATTACAAGCTTGGTGCAATCCTCATCAGCCACAACCGTACTAGTTGTGAGTTTTGTAAATGCGGGATTGCTCTCTCTTACAGAATCCATAGGAGTGATTATGGGTGCTAACATAGGAACTACGATTACTGCATGGCTGATCTCCATTATTGGCTTCAAGGTAAAGATTGCCACGTATGCATTACCAATCATCGCTTTTGGCTTTCCATTGATGTTTTTCAATCGTGATAAACTGAAATTCTGGGGCGAAGTGCTCGTTGGATTTGCGCTATTGTTTATGGGGCTATCACTATTAAAAGATGCTGTCCCCGATTTAAAATCGAACCCAGATATACTATCCTTTCTAAGTAGATATACTGATCTTGGATTTTTATCGATCCTCATTTTTGTAGGCATTGGTACATTGATCACAATCATTGTACAATCATCAAGTGCGGCAATGGCTCTCACCCTTGTAATGGCCAATAATGGATGGATTCCCTTTGAACTTGCAGCAGCTATGGTGTTGGGTGAAAATATAGGAACAACCATCACAGCTAATCTTGCGGCTTTGATTGGAAACGTTCACGCCAAACGAGCGGCCCTCTCACATTTCATTTTCAATATTTTTGGCGTAATCTGGATCATTTTGTTGATCTACCCTGTCCTTTATGCAATAGATACTTACATAGTAAGCACCGGAGGAGATTCACCATTCACTACGGCAACCAGCATTCCAGTTGGGCTCTCGTTGTTCCATACCTCGTTCAACATCGTAAACACACTATTGCTTCTTGGTTTTGTGAATTTCATAGCTAGGACGGTTACAAAGGTTATAAAATCCTCTGGAGATGATGAATATACACTTGAATACATCAGCACTGGATTAATGAATACTGCTGAATTGTCAATTGAACAGGCCCGGAAAGAGACAGGTCGATTCGGAAAAATGACTGGAAAAATGTCCAAGCAGTTCAGAGAACTTCTTACCTCTGAGAAACCAAAGAAGCAGAAAAAACTTTTGAAGAAGATCCGTGAATATGAAGAAATGACAGATCGAATGGAATTGGAAATTTCGCAATACTTAATGGATGTGTCCGCAAGTGGAACACTAAGTAGTGATAGTGCGCTAAAGGTAAATGGCTTACTCAGCGTTGTGAACGACCTGGAAAGAGTGGGCGACATTTTCTTTCAAATGTCAAAGGATGTGGAGAGAAATTATGAAAATGAAAAAACATTCAAAGACAAGCAAATTGAGAATATTCTGAAAATGATGGACCTGGTTGATGAAGCCATAAAGATTATGTCTACAAATTTAGAATCCACGCATAGTGATATAAGTCTCGAACCAGCTATGAGGGTGGAATTTGAAATCAACGATTACAGAAATCGTCTGAGAAAGGGACAAACCAAAGACATAGAAAAAGAAAAATACGATCCAAAAAGAGACAGTCTGTACAAAGACATTTTCCATCTATGTGAAAAACTTGGTGATCATATAATTAACGTATCGGAGGCAATCACAGGGGAAAAAGAGCGTGAGCTTAAGGAAGAACTAGAAGAAGCATAGCATTCTCTTTTCAGGCACAGGATACTATCCTCTTTTTTGAAAATTCGCATTTAGTGTAAATGATGTCGGCAAGTTAGATTTGCGCTATAAATTTTCAAATGGCTTCATCTATCGGCGATATCGTTGAAAAAATAACGGAATACATCCAGATTAAAACCGAGCTCATAAAGCTCAAGGTTATTGGACATGTATCCAGGGTTCTTTCCAACGTAATTGCAATAGCCCTGATCGGTGTCATTGCCTTCTTTTTCTTTTTCTTTCTCAGTTTTAGCCTGGGATCATACCTCAATAGTCTCCTGGAAAGTGAATTTCTTGGACATTTAATCGTTGCAGGTTTCTACCTTTTGCTGATCATTATCATATTTTTATTGGTGAAAACCGGAAAGATTCAGAGTTGGTTGGAAAATTTAATCTTAAAAATAGCAGAGCAGGAAGAAGATGAGTAAGAAGATCAAGGAAAGGACCAGGGAACTAGCTAGCAAAGAAATAGCAATCAAGAAAAAGCTATTAGGTAAAAAAGATGGGCTTCAATCTAAAGCCAGCAAAGTAGGGAAAACAGCATTAATAGGTGGTCTGGCAGCACTTCTGATCTATGGTCTTTACAAGGCATTTTTCCAGGGAGAAACAAAATCAAAAAAACCTAAGATGTATGGAAAATCTGCCTCAGGTATTGTTGCAGAAAAAGTAACTGTATTTCTCTTACCCTACCTGGGGAAAGTGCTGGACAACTTCTTAGACAAAAAATCTCAAGCTGAAGAGAAAACCGAAGAAGATCAGAAAGAGGAATCTTAGACATTCATCAGAGACTCTCTGCGTCTCATCTTACCTGCTGGAATTCCGAACATCATTTTGAATCGACGACAGAAATAAGCGGTATCCTTATAACCTACATCCTTTCCTATGTCCCGGATGCTTTTCTTTGAGGTTCGCAACAAATTAACTGCCGCCTCCATCCGCTGATACTCTATGTAATCCTGCGGGTTGATGCCAGTCAGCATTTTAAAATACTGTCCTACGTAATCCTCAGAAACATTGGCAACATTAGCCAAAATCTTATTTGAGAGATCTTCTGCAAGATGTTCCTTTATAAATGTGAATATGTCAATGAGTCTTGGATCACGGAAATAAGTACTATTGGTAGCAAGTTTTTCTACAAACAAGCCATTGTTCAGAATAAATCTTATCAGCTCAATGGTCATACTCTCGGTTAGCACTTTCACGATTCGATCTTTACCTGGCATATTCCCCACATATTCATCATTGATCTGTCGTATTAGTCCAGCCAGCTTATATCCCTCCTCGATCTTAAAAGGCGGAATGTCAAGTGAAGCAAAGAAATTAACAGAATCAAAAGCTTTAGCATCAAATGCTACGTAACTATAATGTTCATCAGTGGAAGAATTCTCCTCAAATGATTTCAAGTACTGATCCTTGTTAGTCAAAAAATCGTCCTTTGAAAGGCTGATGGGTTTACCAGAACCGTAGGTCATTGATACAGGTCGGCCTCCGGGGACAAAAATCACATCCCCCTCTTTAGCAACCTCCTTCTCCTTCCCAAATCTAATTTCCCCGGCAGTGACAAGAACTAAAAAGTTCTCAACCTCATAATTATTCTCAATTGTAATTGGCTTTAAAATATTAATATTCTTAGCCTTGATGAATCGAATCTCAAGTGATTCTATGATTTTATTATAGTCTTCCATATATGAAGAAAGCTGGTTAATCTATCAATAAATAGCTAATTAGTTGGACGAATCTAATACTATTCCTGAAAAAAACCTAATGGAAAACGACAAGAAGATCTATCGACCGTATGGGATTATTTCAATAATCCTCGTGAAATGACTATTCGTTGAATCTCAGAAGTACCCTCGTAGATCTGCGTGATCTTCGCATCCCGCATCAATCGTTCAACATGAAATTCTTTTACATAACCATAACCACCGTGGATCTGTACGGCTTCAACTGTATACTTCATTGCTACATCTGAAGCAAACAATTTAGCCATTGCCCCTTCTTGTGAAAAATCTTCACCTGCGTCTTTTTTCTGTGCGGCTTTTATGCAAAGCAGTCTTGCAGCCTCCACTTGTGTCGCCATGTCGGCAAGTTTGAACTGAATCGCTTGATGTTTTGCTATTTCAACACCAAAAGCCTTTCTTTCCTGAGCATATTTAAGCGAAAGCTCAAGTGCCCCGGAGGCTATACCAAGTGCTTGTGAAGCTATACCGATCCGACCTCCGTTGAGCGTGTTCATGGCAAATGAAAACCCAAATCCTTCTTCCCCAATCCTATTTTCTTTTGGCACTTTCACATCCTGGAACATCAATGAGTGGGTATCACTTCCTCGTATTCCAAGCTTGTCTTCCTTTTTCCCCACAGTAAATCCTTCCATTCCCTTCTCTACTATCAAGGCATTTATGCCCTTATGTTTCTTCTCTGGACTGGTTTGGGCCATCACTATGTAAGTTGAAGCTGAATTCCCATTGGTGATCCAATTTTTTGTTCCATTCAAAAGATAATGGTCTCCTTTATCTTCAGCAATCGTTCGTTGAGAGGTTGCATCAGAACCAGCTTCAGGCTCAGACAAACAAAAGGCACCAATTTTCTCCCCTTTGGCTAAAGGAATGAGGTATTTCTCTTTTTGTTGTTCAGTGCAGTATTTCTCCAGACCCCAACAAACCAGGGAATTATTTACAGACATGCAAACAGACGTAGAAGCATCTACTTTTGAGATCTCTTCAATAGCTAATACATAGGAAACGGTATCCATTCCACTTCCACCATATTTGGGATCAACCATCATCCCCATGAAGCCAAGCTCTCCAAGCATTTTGATCTGCTCTGTGGGAAATTGTTGCTTATCGTCTCGTTCGATTACCCCGGGCAAAAGTTCTTTTTGAGCAAAATCCCTCGCTGCATCTCTTACTGCCAATTGCTCTTCTGTAAAATTGAAATTCATGATTCAGATTGTCATTATATGATGGGCTGCAAAAATAGATTATTTGTTATGCATGCTTACTACTTTGGGGGGAAAGTTCATGGATTGTTATAAAAACTACAGTAGTATTAAATTGTTAAAATGGCACGCGAGTTGCTTACAACTATTTAATATTGCGGTCCAATAAAATATGTGCAATATTTGATTGGAATTGTACAATCAAAATGACGATTAAATCGTTCACTAATAACACAATAAAACTTACACTTTTTATGAAAAACGTTCGACAAAAATTATTTTCAATTTTGGCTGTCCTTTCAGCAGGATTTTTCTTCAGCTGTAGCAGTGATGACAATGAAACAATCACGGTTATACCTGACGATCCATTTGACGCACGTCTGAACAACAACGCCACCGATTCCTTAACAGCAGAGGTGTTTCTATCGGATGTTGATGATAGCGTAATAGATGTCTTGTTGTCCTTCACTTCTCCTGATGATAATATGAAAAGGGTCTATGTTACTCGTAATATACAGGGACAAGGCGATGAAAAACTCGATGCCAGTGATGCATTTGGTGTTAACGATAAAGGAGATGGCTCCATTGACCTGAGTTCAGATCTTGCGAATGGATTCGCTTTTAGTTTGGACTTTGGAACGACAGGTCTGCCAACAGAAGGAACAGTTGTATATAAATTCTGGGCTACTAGTGGCAAAGGAGATTTTAGGGATGATACCAAAAGAAATCTTGTTGGTCCTGCAACTTTGACCATCAATCTGACTGGGACAAATCCGGCGGCAGTTCTAAAAGAATATACCTCTATGATCCGCCTGGAAGCTCCAACAGCCGATGGCCAGTCTGAGACATTTATCTCAACATTGGATGGTGAAGTTTATACAATTAATGAGGGAGAAGAATTTGCTGCTTTCTGGGATTTCGGGTTCTATTATCTAAACTCGACTGGGGTTTCACTTGCATCCACGGCGGTATACCCTAACCTATTCAAAGATCCTGAAGACACTGCTCCGGAGGGCGAAGTTTCTCTTCCCCTAGTAAATGTGAATACATTTTTAGGAATTGAAGCTACTGAAATAAACAATGCATACTTTGTCTTGGCTCCTGACGGTACGGATTTTGACTCCTTCTCTGTAGTCAACGACCTTAATTTCACCATTTCAACTTCTGATGAGGAAGACATCAATAACCTGGAAGTTGGGGATGTAGTTTACGTACTAGATCAATATGGGAAAAAAGGTGTTTTGAAAGTTACGGATCTCATTGCCAGTTTTGGTTCAGACGGCTTTGTAGAGTTCGACTTAAAAATGCAGCAGTAGAAACGCAAAGTTTAAAAAAAATAGAGCCTGCCAATTTTTGGCAGGCTTTTTTTGTACATATTGAATTATAATGAACCTATTTCGATATTATCAACACTTTAATCGAAAAACGCTTATAATTAATAGGGATAAAATACATTTGGCGTTGTTTCTATTTGATAGCAGTTTAGCTGATTTTTTAATCAAAAAATGAAAACCCCACTTCGATTCAGTCGGTTCGTTCTTTTAATTTCCATTTTGGGATTATTGATCGGTTGCGGGAAAGATGATACAGCAACTGAAGGTGATCCCCCAACATTGACAGTGACAGCAGTAGTAGTAAACGGCCCTTCTTTGACTAACAATGGAGAAGTAGTTGCTACGGATACAATAGATTTTTTAATTGATGTAGATGCTCCTGCAGGATTTAATTCAATATTAATTGGAGGTTCCGGACATTCTGTCATCACAACAAGTGATGCTGGCGTAGCGGATGGAGCCACCCTGGTTGAAGACGCAACGTACAGAGTATTGACCAGTGCAGACGATGGAGAAGCTAATGCATCTTATGTTTTCGTTGCAATTGATGAGTTGGGTCAGCAAAGCGATTCAGTTAGATTCTCTTTTGAGATAGGTTCTATCGTTAATTCATATACTAACATAATGCTTGGAGGATTTGAAAATACTACAACAAATGGCTTCCTGAATACTATTGAGAATGAGGTATATGCCTTGACCAGTGCAATTTTAAATTCAAATAATGTTGATCTGCTTTTTTATCATCAAACCACACCAGGATATACCATCGCCGCATTGGATGACTCAGATGCAGATGCTGCCATTCAAGCACAAACGATAAATGGTGATCTCGATGATTTCCCAATTCGAAATCAAACCCGATTTAAAACCTTCTCCAGCAATCCAGATTTTAATGAGGTAAGATCAGTGACCGATTTGGAAAATGCACATTCAGGAAACACAAGTTCAAGCGGCCTTAGTAGTGTTTCAGGACTGTCCGCTGGTAACGTATTTGGTTTTCAACTCACAACCTCCAGAGGGGAGAAAATAGGGTTGATAAGAGTTAACCAAACAGCCGGCACTATTGGATCCAATCGAGCAATTCAACTTGATATAAAAATCCAACCATAGTTGATATAAATCGGATCAATTAAAGTATTCAGTCCATCTTATTCTATCAATCCCTGCTTCCCAAAAACATCATCACATAGTAAAGCAATGTGGCTAAAGCTCCTAACGCTGCAATTAAATATGTTGATGCTGCGGCATTAAGTGCATCTTTTGCCATTGCATGTTCTTCAGGATTTACAATATTCCGATCAGAAATCCACGCCAATGCACGTTTACTCGCATCATATTCTACGGGCAGTGTTACAAAAGCAAAAAGCGTGAAAACAGAATAACAAGCAATAATGATTAGCAAAGCCGTACTCATTGGTAGCATTCCTTGCAAGAAGAAAGCTCCAAAAATCATTGCCATGAAAATGATATTCATAATTCTGGCACTAATGTTTTGGATTGGAA
>JANQEC010000084.1 GCA_028278585.1 Cyclobacteriaceae bacterium
ATGCATATGGTCTACACCAAATGGATGCAAGTAGATTTTTGCTCCTTCTTCAGCAAACGCCCAGGCAGCCCCTGCATGGTCAAAATGAATATGCGAAAGCAAAACATGTTTGACATCTGAGATTTTATAGCCGTGAAGAGCGAGTCCTCCTTTAAGATTTTCGAATGTGCTATACGGTCCTGTCTCGATTAAAATTGGCCCCTCAGAAGTTTCGATTAAGAAAGCTGCAATGGCACTATCAAATCCCTGAAAATGCAAATCAATAACATGGTACATAGGCGTTGTAGGTTGGCGAATTCAGGCGAACATTCGTTAGAGATCGTGATAGAATCTCTTATCATTGCCGAGTTAAATTCTAGTTCTAAGTTAATTAAAATGAACGACTCAAAATATTTTCAGGATCACATGCCTGAAAACGTCTGTTTTGGTTGTGGGCACAATCATGAAGGACTTCAAATCAAGAGCTTTTGGGATGGTGACGATTCTGTATGTAGATGGACATCACAAGAAAAATATCATGGATGGAGCGACCTGATGAACGGTGGAATAATTGCCACTTTAATAGATTGCCATTGTATGGGTACGGCCATGGCAGATGCTTACAAAAGAGAGGGTAGAGCCTTGGATTCTGAGCCCGAATACCGCTACGCTACGGGCACTTTAACTGTAAAGTACCTTAAGCCGACCCCTAACACCACGGTCGAACTTCGGGCGAAAGTTATTGAGGTGAAAGGGAAAAAGACTGTTTTATCGTGCGACTTCTTCTCTGATAAAGGAGATAAAACCGCTGAAGCGGATGTGGTAGCGATTCGAGTTTTTGATGGAAGTCAGGCATCTGATGAAAATCCTTTCAAATCTTGAATCGAACCACAAGGAGCACAAAGAATCCACAAGGACATAAAAATATACAGTGTATTTTCAATGTAGACTGCTTTCACTTGTGCTCATAGTGCATCCTTACTGTTCTTAGCGGTCAAAAATGACTGAAAACCAAATAGCAAAAATTGTCTTTAGCTCTGCTCTAAAAGTTCATCGTGCATTAGGACCCGGTCTTTTAGAAAGTGCTTATGAAGAATGTCTCTATTATGAATTGCAGAATGCTGATGTGAAAGTCGAAAAGCAAAAAGCTCTTCCTTTAATCTACGAAGATGTAAAATTGGAGTTAGGCTATCGTGTCGATTTGATGGTTGAGAACAAGTTCATCATTGAATTGAAAGCAGTAGAAGCTTTGACTGATGTTCATTTAGCTCAAATCCTTACCTATTTGAAGTTGGCAGATTGCAAACTTGGTATGCTGATCAACTTTAATGTAGCATTACTCAAGAGTGGAGTTAGACGAGTGATTAATGGAAAACTGTAATGTAACCGATCAAAATTCCCCACCACAAAGGACGCAAAGGAATTCACTAGGACGCTAATTCTAGTTGTTCCTTTTGATAGCAGGAAATCTTATTAGTTTTCATATCTATTGTGACTTTGTGACTTCTTTGTGTACTTAGTGGTTAAAATGCATCCAGAACTATTTTCCATAGGCAACTTCACCATTCACACATATGGCTTCATGATTATGTTGGGTGCCTCGTTGGGATATTTCTACATGGCTCATTCGGCACACAAGGACCTCGGAATTGAAAAAGATAAGATCCAAAACCTGGCTGTTTTGATCATCGTTTCCGCTTTCGTTGGAGGGAAGTTATTTTTCTACCTTGAGGATCCCAGCTACTATTTCGATTCGTTAGCCAATTTGAAAAAGAATTTCAGGACCGGTTTTGTTTTCTATGGATCACTTCTTTTTGCCGTTCCAATTACGGTTTGGTATTTCAAAAAACAAAAGTGGCCTGTATGGCCAATGATGGATCGGTTGGCGATCACAGCCTGTATCATTCATGGCACTGGTCGTTTGGGTTGCTTCTTTGCTGGTTGCTGCCATGGAATTGAATCAGGGTTACCATGGGCAGTTACTTTTACCGATCCTGCTTCCCAGGCACCACTCCATACACCACTTCATCCAACACAATTGTATTCTTCGACATTAATTTTCTCTATACTCATCCTTCTGCTTATGTTCAAGAGACACAAGCGATTTGAAGGACAATTGTTCTTTATCTATATCATCTTGTATGCAGCGGGCAGATCTTTAATTGAGATTTTCAGAGGCGATGAAGAGCGAGGGTTTGTCATCGAAGATGTGCTTTCTCACTCCCAGTTCATATCCATAATTGTGATTGCCATTGCAGTCTGGGCCTATTTGAAGTTTAAGAAAAAGGCTGATTTCCAGAAATAACCTCAATCTTCAACCAACTTCAGTGAAAGTCTACCATACCGTCCTCTATTATCATTGGTACTAATCTCATACGTATAATAGCCAGGATCCAATTCTGTTTCTCCAAGAAAATCGATGGGTTGAATAGTGGCCAAATCCCCATCAATAGTGAGCTCTACGAAAGCATATCTATAAGCAAATTCAAAAAGTTTGTATTCAGATGAAGTTAAGGGCGCTACTGTATTGTACTCATGTGTATCTGTCCCGGCACTGACCACTACATCATTGTAAAAATGACCACTCGTGTTTTTAACTCGGATAGCTGTTTTACCATTCAATTCCGGGCGCTCAGGTTCCTGGTATTCCTGGTCACATGCAACAAGAATCAATAATATTAGTGGAAGCGAATTTTTAAGAAATTTCATCTTTATGTGGGTTTTAGATAAATACAATCAAAAGTCCATTTCCCCTATTGCGTCCTGAGTTGTAAAGCTCCGGGCAAGATCTCGATATCAAATGGAGGTTGTCCCATTCGCTCCCCATCAATGTGAGCATAAATTAACTCGTTTTCCTCTATCCTGATTTTTTCTGCCTTATGAAATTCAACCGAGCTTAGTGTGCCGTGACTTCCGTTGGATAGTTTGTGAATATTCAGAAACCGATTGATTGGAGATAAATCACCAATTGTGCAAACTTCCAAAACTCCATCATCAACCCTGGCTTCAGGCATCAACCTAAATCCACCACCGAACGTTGTACCATTACCAATTGCCATAAGAATTAACTCCTTTTTATACCCCTGCAGATCAACCGAATACTCAAACGGTTTGACCTTGTATCCTCCTAAAATTCGCAGAACGTGATAATAGTACGCAGTGTGTCCTTTAAGAAGCGGAACTCTTTTTGAGGCCATATCCTCCACTATCTGTCCGTCAAAGCCAATTCCTACTCCATTATGAAAAATACGATCGTTGCATTTACCCAGATCCACTCTTTTTACTTTTCCATTCAGGGCAGTATCAAAATATTCAGGCAATGTTTTCCCTAATGCTACATTTTTTATGAAATCATTACCGGTTCCGGAAGGTATAATCGACACAGGAATATCATAAGAAAGTCCATTAACGGCCTCATTGATCGTACCATCACCACCAACAATGATCAGATCGGTGAACGATTGATCTAATCTTTTAGTAGCCTTGGTGGCTTCACCATCCTGGTCTGTATCAACAATTTCAAAAGGAATCTTTTTAGCTTCTAAAAAACCAGAAAGTTCACGAAGGATTTTGCTTGTCTTCCTACTTCCTGTGTATCGATTACCTACAACAAAAATTTTTCTGGTCAAAATGGTAGTCTGGTCAGATCAACGTTCCCTCCAGTCAGGATCACACCTACATTTTTTCCCTCAAACACTTCTGGGTTTTTAAGAATGCTCGCAAAAGCAACGGCGGATGACGGTTCGATGACAATCTTCATGCGCTCCCAGATCAATTTCATCGCATCAATTATTTCCTGTTCCGTAACAGTGAAAACTTCTTTTACATGCTCTTTCAAAATCTCGAAATTTTTCTCACCAATTGTAGTTTTCAAGCCGTCTGCGATCGTGTTGGTACTGGTGTTAGGAATGATCCGACCAGCCTTCAGCGAGTTAAAAGCATCATCAACTTCTTTGGGTTCACCAATGTATACATCCAGTTTGGGCTCAATGTAATGTGCAGAGAGTGCTGTTCCAGCCGCAAGACCTCCACCACCAACCGGAGTAATAACCGAATCAAGATTATCCACTTCTTCTAACAGTTCTTTACATGCAGTTGCTTGCCCTGCAATGATGTTATAATCGTCGAATGGATGAATAAGAATGGCTCCGGTTTCTTCCATTACACGTGCACATGTCTCTTCTCTTGATTTCTCATTTGGTTCACACAAAACCACTTCTGCTCCATAGCCTTTTACTGCGGCCACCTTCACACTGGATGAATTATTTGGCATAATAATGTATGCCCTGGATCCCGCAAGCTTTGATGCCAAAGACACCGCTTGACCGTGATTTCCAGAAGAATGGCAGGCAAACCCCTTATCTCTTTCCTCTGGTCTGTAGCTAAAAATAGCATTGGAAGCTCCTCGCATTTTGAAGGCACCTACTTTCTGAAAGTTTTCGCATTTGAAGAACAAATTACATCCGGCTATTTCATCGATGTTCTTCGATGTGATAACGGGTGTGTGGGTGATGTAACCAGAAATACGTTGATGGGCACGCTTTATGTCTGAAAGGCTAGGTACGGTTGTTAGCATGGGTTAAAATTAATGTGCCTCAAGCCAATTTTCTCCTACACCAATTCCTATTTCCATGGGAACATCAAGTGGATGTGCATTTTTCATGAATTCCTCAGTCTTTGATCTCATTAGTTGTTCTTCGGACTTATGCAAGTCAAACACGAGTTCATCATGAACTTGCATCAACATTTTGGATTTCACCTTCTCTTCCTTCATCCATTTGTGAATATTGATCATTGCTATTTTTATAATATCAGCAGCACTCCCTTGAATCGGTGCGTTGATTGCGTTCCTTTCATCAAATCCTCGCATGGTGAAATTTCTTGAGTTGATGTTTCGTAAATATCTTCTCCTTCCCAAAATGGTCTCTACATATTCATCCTTTCGGGCTTGCTCGATGGTTTCATCTATATATTTTTTCACCATAGGGAATTCCTTAAAATAAGAATCAATGATTTCTTGCGCCTCACCCCTGGAAATATTAAGGTTCTGTGACAGTCCGAAAGCAGAAATACCATAAATGATCCCAAAATTCACTTCCTTGGCCTTTCTCCTCATTCCATCCTCTACATTGTTGAGGTCAACTCCAAAAACTTTAGCTGCGGTCGTCGCATGAATGTCCCTTCCTTCTTTAAATGCATTCAGCATACTTTCATCTTTAGAGAATGCTGCCATGATTCTAAGCTCAATTTGGGAGTAATCTGCAGACATTATAAGGTAATCACTATCCCGTGGAACAAAGGCTTTCCGTATCTCCCTCCCTTTAGCTGTTCGTATGGGAATGTTCTGAAGGTTGGGGTTGTTGGAGCTGAGTCTTCCTGTTGAAGCGACCGTCTGCCGATAATCGGTATGTATCCGATCGTCCGCCGGGCTTATCAGTTTTGGCAATGCGTCCACATAAGTGGATTTCAATTTCTGGTATTCCCGGAACTCCAGGATCTTTGATGCAATCTCATGCTCAGCTGCCAATTTCGAGAGTATTTCCTCACCTGTAGCATATTGGCCTGTCTTTGTCTTTTTTGGATTCTCAACCAGTTTTAATCGTTCGAAGAGAATCTCTCCTAGTTGCTTTGGGGAACCAATATTGAATTCTACTCCTGCTATTTTAAATATTTGATCTTGCGCTTTCCTGCTCTCCTCATCCAGTTCTTTGGACATGACTTCCAGCGAATCGGTATCAATTTTCACTCCTTCGTACTCCATATCAGCCAGCACAAATGATAGTGGCTCTTCAACCTCGTGCAGGAGTCTCCCCAGCTCTCTTTCATCTACTTCTTTTTCCAGAAACTCTTTTAATTGAAGCGTGATGTCCGCATCCTCACACGCATAGTCCGCTACCTTTTCTGGCGCTACCTGGTCAATTGTTTTTTGATTTCGTCCTTTTGGTCCAACAAGGCTTTCGAATGAAATGGTCTTGTAGTTCAGGTATTTTTCAGCCAACCAATCCATGCTATTGTTCGAATCCGGATCGAACAGGAAATGAGCCAGCATGGTATCGAAAATTGGACCATCCACCAGGATTTCATAATTCCTCAGCACCTGGATGTCGTACTTCAGGTTCTGACCAATCTTCGTTGTAGAGGGATTTTCTAATACATCTTTGAAATGATGGATTATTTCAGCGGCATTTTCATTGCATGGCACATACCAGGCTTCTCCTTTTTCTATTGCAAATGCAATCCCTACCAGTTCTGCGTCTCTGGTTTCAAGGCTGGTCGTTTCCGTGTCGAAACAGAAAGCGGACTGATCCTTCAATTTGTTGACCAGTTCGGCCACATCACTCTCTCCAGTGACCAGATGATATACATGTTTAGACGTGCTGATTGATTCCTTGGAATCTGCTGCTGCTTCAATCGTCCCTCCCGTGTCAAATAAGCCCAGCTGTTGTGCGCCCCCGCTTTTTATGTCATTTTCCTCCTGGAAGACCCTGCGAGATATCGTCTTGAATTCCAATTCGTCAAAGATTGGCTTAAGGATTTCCGGGTTTGGCTCCCCATAGACAAGTGCCTCCTCATCAAATTCAATTGGTGAGTCGATTTTTATTGTGGCCAACTCTTTTGACAAAATTCCAAGTTCTCCATTTTCCTCGATCTTCTTTTTTAATGCTCCCGTTAGCTGATCAACATTTTTGACAATGTTTTCCACTGACCCAAATTCCTTCAACAATTTTGAAGCTGTTTTATCTCCCACACCAGCGACACCAGGAATGTTATCAACAGAATCTCCCTTTAAACCGAGTACATCCCGCACCTGGTCAACGGTATCGATATCAAATTTTTCCAGAACATCCGGAATGCCCATGATATCCGTTCCATTCCCCATCCTTCTTGGCTTGTATAAAGAGATATTTTCGTCAACAAGCTGAGCAAAATCCTTGTCGGGAGTCATCATAAATACTGTGAAGCCTTTGGCTCCCGCTTTCTTAGCAACTGTTCCAATCAGGTCATCTGCTTCATATCCGTCTTTGATCAAAATGGGGATATTGAACCCTTCTACAATTTTCTTGCAATAGGGAATTGCTACCTTGATTTCCTCTGGCATTGATTGCCTGGTTGCCTTGTATTCCTTGAAATCCTGGTGCCTAAATGTGGGAGCTTCGGTATCAAAAGCAACACCAATGTGTGTTGGTTTCTCTTTGGTAATGATCTCCAAAAGTGAGTTGGTGAAGCCCAGGATTGCTCCAGTATTTATTCCATTAGTGGTAAGTCTTGGGTTCTGACTTAAGGCGAAGTGCGCACGATAAATAAGCGCGTATGCATCGAGGAGAAACAGGGTTTTTTCTGACATTAGGTAAAGTTAGAAGATTGGTTGATTAGAAATGTCTAAACATCATTTCATCTCTAAGCAATCTATAAAAAAAAGCAGCCCTGGAGCTGCTCTTTTGGAACGAAAACACTAACATCCATCATTGGCTTTTCAAATCAGGCCAATTCTTTTCCGCTTTCTTTTTCATCTCTTTTTGATCCGCTACCCAAAGTTGCTTGGCATCTACTTCAAGATCATTTAGAAAGACGTATAGTTTACCATTATCAACCAGGAATTTGTTTGGGTCTGTTCTGAACTTGGCTCCAACAGCAATCCCTGTTGCACACCAACCACCATACTGTGGAAGGTACTTTTCAGGAGTTTTATCAAATGTTGCTTTCTGTTCAGCTGAAGTGAAATAGTATTTCATTCCGTTATACTCGGATTTGAATTCTTTCAATCCCCGCTGAGCAAGATTCAGATCAACATAAGAAACCGGGCTGTATCCATTCAAAGCAATTTGTGTTGCATCCGTATTATACTCCTGCGCACTCACAACCAGTGAGGCCGACAAGATCATTCCTATAATAATTGACTTTTTCATCGCTATTTAGTTTTGAAAATATTGCTCATTGATCACTTTACCATCTTCCCAAACCCTACGGATCACTTCGTGCCATTTTACTTCATTTCCATCTTTCATATCGAAATTGAAAAGGAATTCTGACATTGATACATTTCCTTCCGAAGCGGAATTAAGAAGTGTTATTTCTTTTACTTCTGCGATACTCCCAACAAATCCAGTGAGCTTCTCTATCGCTTCTGTTTTGTTTGAAGTAATAGATCCATCAACATCCGTGGTTTTAGCTTCATCGGCAAAAAATTTATCGACGGCTTGTGGTATCTCCCCCTTGAGGACCATACCATCCATTTCATTTACATAATCCATCATGTGTTTTTTAATTATGGATCAAAGTTGGAATAGAATGGAGGCGGAGTGTTTACAAAAATTGCTGTGTTTATAGCACTTTTTTGAATCATTGCCAACTCGTCAAAATAGCTGGTAGCAAAAAACTGAATTATGACGTATTTTTAGCGTGCATCACCTATGCTAAATGAAATAGCTTGAAAAGAGAAGAAAGAGAGAAAACTGAAGAAAAAGAAAAGCGAAAAGACAAAAAGCTTGTCTATTTTCTAATCATCGGCATCATCATCGTAATCTTTGTTTGGTTTGGACTTTCTGGTTGGATTATTAATACCTATGGTAAAGATGCCGGAACTTTTGGTGACGCTTTCGGAGCTGTAAATGCGCTTTTCTCTGCTCTTGCATTTTCATTTCTAATATTTACCTCACTCATGCAAAAAAGGGAACTCGAATATCAAAGACGTGAGTTAAAATTAACCAGAGAAGCCTATGAAGCAAACGTTGAAATCAACACTGAACACTTAAAACTTGAGAAAGAGGCGACTCGACATATTTTTACTCCAAAATTGGAATTGGATCAAGTCGCTCCTTTTTCATCGTCAGGATCTTCAGGTCTCAAATTAAGGTTCTATGTAGTAAATAATTCACTGAGTATTACAAACTTCTTTTTCAATAACAATGAGAACTTTTTGACTTGGAGTTCTCAAAATAGAGGCGTGATGGATAGAGATCAGGTAGTAGAGATTATCCTAAAATCAACGAAGACTCAATACTCACATAGTGAAACAATAACTACTAACAATCTTGGTATCATGATTCAATTCGAAAGCGATCAAATCTTTTACCGTCACATTTTGCAATTTGACGAGGGTGGAAAACCATCGATTGACAAGCCCCGAAGGTTTACGGAGTTAGAATTACAAAAATGGAAGTTGACTTCTCTTTAAGCCGGTTCTAGCCTCCTATAACACTTTATTAAAATGCGTATTTGATTGTTTTCTGCGAAATGCAGAAAAGTGACTTACTTCCCTAAAGCCCAGCATATGAGCAGTATCTGATACGCTGAAACCAAGGTTCTTAAGTTTGTCCGCTTCTTCGTACAGTCGGTTACTGATAAGTTGCTTTATGGAGAGATTATAGTCCCTTTTAATTTTCTCAGCTAAATTCTTTGAGGTCATGTTCAGCTCGTCTGCATAGAACCGGATCAGGTGTTGTGACTTAAAGTGTGATTCTATCAACTCATTTAGCTGATCCAGCAAGGTATACCTGGATGGGCGGTCTTCATTCGAATTCAGGAATTCTCCAGGTGTTTGTTGTGTAATCCTTTTGAAAAAACGACCAAAATAGGCTGGATCCTTAAACCGTAATTCATAGGCCACTTCCTGGATGGATTTGCCAGCGAAAAAAAGCAAATACTTTGCCTGCACAATCAACTTGTGCATTTTCCATTGGTGCAGTGAATGGTTGATATGTTTCGATGCAATCTGATTCAACCGTCGATACTGAGGCAGAACCTCGCTCACCGGAAGACTGGGGTCAAGATTTTGCTCAAAAAAGTCATTTGTATCAAAAAGGAGAGCAAGTTCGAGTTCTGTAGCGTTGAATGGATTCATTGATCGCCAATTGGCAAGTGACTCTTCCAGGTCAGGGGCAAATTGCTTTTCCTCTTCGAATAGAACATGGCCAATTCCTGTCAGGTGTGAAAACAAATACCTGTACTTCGTAAGATCGATTTGCTCATTTAATGGAAACAATTCCAGGTGGCCGTCAAGTAACTTGAAGTATTGACCTTTCTTTAGAAAAAGAGCCGTTGGTCGCTTAAATGAGTGGATGACAAAGTCCAGCTCAACAATCGATCGATTGTTTAAGAATACAATTGTAGGGTGGTCACATTGATGAATTGTTCCGAGCTGCATACAGGTTCGCCTACAATTTTAACAAATCTCACGCTCGCATTTTTGTCTGCAAGGAGACTCGCTGTTTAATTATCCTTTCTTTCGCATACGCATCGTACCGCAAACTTCCGATTCTTTTCCTCATCCCTCTCGTTGATATTGTGCTTATGCGCATGGCCTGAAATCGAATGTTGACTTACATGAACGTGAAATCGGGGATCCTTTATTTCAGGATTGGTTGTCCAGTAGTCTGCATAATATCCGTCTTGCCAAACATCCCCCTCAGTCCTGCCCACGGGCCTGATGTTAAGTGTGTTTCTGGTTAGAATATTGTATCCGTCCAGAAAATCTACCCGAAAGAGTTTCTTGTTCCCTTCCATCATTCTGACTGTCTCAGCGTCTTCAAAGGTTTCCAAGAAGTTATTCCAATCTTCAACTACTGGAATTCTCCACCCTTCCGGACAAACTGATTCGATTTCCTTATAGGAATAGAAGTTAGCTTCTTTACATTCTTCCAGGCTGTGATTGGGACAGTGGGATAACTCAGTTTGAAATCTGAGGTCCTCAGCCATCCAAATTAAGTCCCCGATTATGAGCGTCTTGTATGTGTTGCCATCTCTAGTGTCAGTCAGGATACGCGACTGACATTCAGCGTAAAAAAATAGCAAAACAAAAAGCATTGTAAAAACAGATCTTATTAAGGTCAAATTTCTGTTCATAGATCGTTTTTTCTTTTTTCCATAAAATCCAAACGCCTCATGAGCCTCTACTTACTTAACTATACCCTAAAATTTTGATTTTTTTCCTCTAACCATCTCTTTTTTTCCCATGGCTCCCTGAAGTGTCTCAACTTCAAATCCAACTTCTAATAAATTTCTCTTGAATTGACCCTGGGCGCAATATGTTATGAGGATACCATTTTCACCTAGTAGACCATAGCTCTTTCTCAGATTTTCAACCGACCAAACTTCGGCTTGTTTACTTGGGGCGAAGGCATCGAAATAGATGATGTTGTAAAGGTTTGAAGTGTTGAAGTGCTCGAGTTTGAAAGTTGTCTTTAAGAATGTAAAATGATCCGAAAGCATACACTCTTTTTCCCATTCGCTTTCATGTATTTTATAGAAGAGTTTGTTTTCCTTTTTCGATTGATGATAGTTCAGAGCCTCATAGATCTCCTTTTTAATTGGGAAAGGTTCAAGAGAGGTGAAAGAAATGTTGATTCGACTCTGTTCAGCAAATTTTGCAGTGAGAAAAGCATTTAATCCAGTCCCCAACCCAATTTCAAGAACGTTCACTTTTACAGGATTGAAGGCCTTCAGGTAAAAGTCAAGCCCTTCCTGTATAAAAACATGCAAAGATTCTCCTAATGCTCCTTTTGTTGAGTGGTATGTTTCGTTAAGCTCATCATCAAACAAGCTATGTGAGCCATCTTCAGTGATTATAATTTTAACCGCCATAGATCAGGACGACAGCATGAGCAGCAACACCTTCTTCTTTCCCAACAAATCCCAGCTTTTCAGTGGTTGTTGCCTTGATTGAAACATCTTCTTCAGAAATACCTATTACTTCTGCCAGGCATTTTTTCATTTCAGGAATGTACGGATTTACCTTAGGTTGCTGCAAGCAGATGGTGCTGTCTACATTTCCAACTTTGTAGCCTTTATTTCCGATGAGGTCAACCACTTCCTTCAACAGAATCTTGCTATCGATACCTTTATATTTTGGGTCTTTATCAGAAAAATGAAAACCTATGTCTCGCATGTTTGCCGCACCAAGGAGTGCATCACAGATCACGTGAATCAACACATCTGCATCTGAGTGACCATATGCCCCATGAGAATGCGGGATTTTTATTCCGCCCAGCCAAAAATCCACCCCTTCTGCAAGGGCATGAACGTCATAACCGTATCCAACTCTAATATTGGGTTTCATATGTTGTTTATTTCAAAATCATTGCAATCTAACCTGATCTCATGATCCTTCAAATCCTCATGTATGAAATGGCAATAATGACCTTGCTCTTTTTTCTCATAAAATTTACAACCGAAACATGTTCTTTGAACAGATATTATTTCATCCTTGTTGAGTTGGAAAATCATTTTCGTGAGCAATCGATAGAGTGTTTCTTTTTCTTCAGAACTAAACCCCTTAACAGATCTATACAATGGTTCGGTAAAACCCTCCACTTGCTTAATCACATTTCTACCTCTATTTGACAAAATCAAAGCATAACTTCTCGCATCATCTGTGCCTGCAACTTTAGTCACGAGCTCCTTTTGAGAGAGAACCTTCACAGCATCACTTATGGTTGGCTTGGTCATGTTAAATTCCTTTGCAAGATGACTTACCGTGCATAATTCGATTGCGTGGGAATCCAAAAAAATAAGAAGCTGGATCTGGATTGGACTCAATCCAAGCTCCTTCGCATGATCCCAAAGTAAAACCCGAAACACCTCCGCAATCCGCTCAAAGCCAACAATTAAGCGGCTATTGAGATCTATTTTTTGTGCCTCGGTATTGAAGGGGTTTTCAGTCATTTGACTAAGTTAGTCATCCTAACTAAAAAGACATGGAAATTAAGAGGTCATGGAATGTAACTCAGAAATGCTTATCATCATTTCCATGACCTCTGTTTCAAAAAAACTATTTAACTGAATATGGTAAGGATAGATCTCCTGATGCCACGCTATAAACAGCATAAACACCTAGCAACGGTAAATCCTCCCTTGAGGTGTTCACCTGCATATAGGCAGTTACGGCATCAAATTTGAATTCTGTTTTTCCTGACACTCTGAATTGTGGTACTATGACTCTTATCTGATTGCCCTTTGTCACTACCTGAAAACCCGGTGAATCCATGTACATCGGCATTCCAGGATTTGTGGGAGGCAAGGTGACATTGTCATTTTCCTTGTCAAATTGCTTCACAGAAAGCCCCCCTGGCACTGCATCGTTCGATTCAAGAACAACCCAGTGGGGATGCCAGATTACTCCATCGTTTCCAAAGTTGCGATCGTAGTTTTCATCCCACAAAGGGGTATCATCAAAGTCAGGATGTGATGTGAGAGCCAAAGCCACGATGCCTTCGACCTCACCAAAACCAACGTCAACAGATTTCAGGTTTGTAGGAAAAACATAACCCAAAACAGGTGCCCCATCCAGCTGGCCTGCTACCTTAGGAACGCTTGCGCCAGCTGTTCCCTCGACAGTGATTGAAAAGACAAGCAATTCCAGGTCTTTGTAATTTTTCACTGTGGTACTCTTAATTAGAAGATTTTTTGATGTTCTAAAAGATTGATCTTCGTTCTCTCCTTGAGAAAAGCCTTTTGATAAGCATCCGCTCAAAATGAGTACGGCTAAAATTGTTTTGTTCATAATTATATAAATTAGGATTCCTAACTAAATAAGGTAAAATTATGCTTTTAAGTCCTCCATAGAAGCCCCAAAATTGATGTGTAATACTCCTCCATTGGGCGTCAACAACGCTGGGACGGATTTAACACTCAATTCTTCTGCTTCAGGAATTCTTGACTTTTCTTCACCCAGGTGAACAACTTCAACATTTTCATGACCAAGCAAGTCTACAATCTCATTTTCGGCATTCACACAAACGGAACAGCCAGCATGATAAAAAACTGATTTCTTCATTTTCTAAAAACTTTAAAAGTTAAACATGAAGGCAATATTAGTAAGGATTCCTAACTAATAAAATTTTCTGCGGTTTTTTTGACTTTTAAACATTCATTTTTATTGATCTTATGAGTTATTCGTCTCTAAGTCGCTCTGTCAAATTCGATGTTGCAGCTTTAAACGATCGCATTCCGACAATGAGGTAGGCTAGTCCAATTGTCAAGATCAATGCTAACACGAAGAGTGTTGGGCCGAGCGTCGTTCGATATGAAAAATCTGCCAGCCATTCCTGCATAGTAATGTAGGCAACCGGCAATCCAATGATGTTTGCAATGACAACCAATAGGACAAAGTTCTTTGTGAACATATTTACTACCTGGTTGGTTGTAGCTCCAAGTGCTTTGCGAACAGCTACTTCTTTCAATCTTGCTTTAATCACGATGTTAGCAATCGCAAACATGCCGATGAACGAGATAAAAATCGATAGCAATGTGAGATAAAGCATCACATCAGAGAGTCGCTCTTCTGTACGATGAAGTTCTGCGAAGGACTGATCCAAAAAGTAGCTTTCGAAGGGAACACCAACGGTCATTTCATTCCAGATCGCTTCCAGTTGTTCAAGATTTTCACGGACATTAGTCGATGACATTCTAACTGCCAGGTTATCCTCGGGTTCTGTCCGATAGAAAAATGCGTAGGGCTTGATGTCTTCTTTAAAATTCGAGTAGTGAAAATCCTTTACTACACCCAAGACCTTACCGTAGATCAAAGAGTCTTGCCTGTTGGTTCTCATCGGTACTGACTCACCAACTTGATCTGGTTTAAGATTCAATGCTTTCAAGGCAGATTCATTAGCTATTAGGTTCAAACCCTCACTATCGCTTTCAATGGACGCATCAAAATTTCGACCTGCGACAAATTCAAATTTCATTGCTTCGAGATAGTCTGGAGTAACTACCGCGTAGTTCATCAAAAATCCATCCGGGTAGCCAAGAGTAAACGTCCAGTTTAGTCCACCTACTACCCCATTGCTGAACCCTGCAGACGCTACAAAAGAAAGCTGATCGATACGCTCTTTTAGCGTTTGCTGATTGGCTATGACATCCGCATTTTCAATGATCAGGACTTGGTCCATATCGAATCCCATATCAGAATTTTTGAAATACATCAATTGCTGATACACCACCATTGTCCCGACAATCATGATTGCCGATATGGCAAATTGTGCAATGAGCAGTATCCTTTTCAGGTCCAGAAAGCCTCCCTTTTTCTTGCTGATCATTCCTTTGATTTCGCCAAGGGAAGCAAAATACAATGCTGGATAAACCCCTGATAATACTCCGAAACCAAGGGCACAGCCGGCCAAAATCAGAAATGCATTAATGTTTGACGGGTCCAATATGCTTATTTCCCGACCAAATATTTCTGTGAGATTACCAAGGGCTATCTCAGCCAGGATGCCTCCAATGATCAATGAGATTATGACCACGGTTAAGGATTCTGTTACGAATTGACCAATGAGATTTGATCGCAGGGCACCAAAAGACCTTCTCACTCCTGCTTCCTTGGTGCGTCGGACCAGACCACCAATTGTCAGGTTCAGGTAGTTGATTAATGAGACCAATAGAATAAACAATCCAATGGATACGAAAATTTTAATGTTGCTCATGTTACTGTTGGTTCCCAACTCCCATTTAAGAGCAGACTTGAGGTGGATGTCCTTTACAGGTTGCGAGTAGGTGATGTTAGGGCTAATCGAATCGCGTGGATTATTGGCTAGATAAAGTGGTTGTAGTTTTTCCTCAAAATCGGCATGAATACTTCCATCTTGAAGTTTAACATAAGTGTAGTAGTTATACCAGCCCCAGTTTTCATCAATGTTTCTGTCCGCAAAATGGAGAGGTGTCAGGAAGTCAAAAGTGAAATGTGAGTTGAAGGGAACATCTTCAATTACACCGCTTACTACTTTTTTTCTATTGTCCCTGTTGAAGATCGTCAGTTCCTTTCCAATAGGGTTTCCTTCACCGAAATATTTCTTTGCTGTACTCTCCGTTAAAACAATATTGGAAGGATCACTCAGCAGTTCATCCCGGTTTCCAAGCAATACCTTGTAGGTGAAAATTTCTAAAAACTCAGGATCGACCCGATAGATCCGTTCTTCATAAAATTGGTTTTCCTGCGTGGCTCCTATCAAGTACTTGCTTCCCCAAGTCGGAAATACCCTTGTGGAAAGTTCAACCTCTGGAATATTCTCTAGTAATGCAGGTGCGAGTGCCGGAGGAGAAGTGGCATCCGGGGTTCGTCCACTGTCACTAACCAAGTCAATGACGACCCGATGAATTCTGTCAGAATCTTCGTGGTACTTGTCAAAGCTAAGTTCTCCGTCCAGGTAGATGAAAATGAATAAAAAGCAGGCGATACCAATGGATAAACTCATTATATTAAGCAATGCGTTCGTCCGGTGTTTTGAAAGGTATCGAAATGAAAATTTTAAATGATTTCGAAACATGATTAGTCTTTTTGAGTTTTGTTTATTTTTCAGCGAATAGGGTCTGAGAAAACTGAAGAGATGAAACCAGTAGTAAATCTTGGCTTTCCACTTTGGATGTCGTTTTGAATAAAGCTGATAGTATTCGTCCAGATCACCTTCAATTTCCTCCACCAGACGTTCGTTACAGAACCAGCGTAGAAACCTTACCGCTAATTTCGGCGGGGTATTATGTACAGGCTCAGATGCTTGCATACTGGACGTTCTTCCACGATAATTGAGGAATTTTATCCCAGAGATTGTTACGCAATGAACGATTATTTTCCAGGGCTTCTTTACCCGCAGAGGTAATCGTAAAGAGTCGCTTTCTTCTTCCTCCTCGCTCATGGGTAGCTTCGGCCAGCTTCGATTTCAGGTATTCTTTTTCCTCCAATCGATTCAGTGCTGCATGTATCGCACCCATTGCAACCGATCTCCCACTCGATTCTTTGATTTCTTCTCTGATGGCAAGACCGTATGCTTCAGGATAGAGGCTTGCTACAACTAAAAGTAGCAGTTCCTCGAATTCTCCAAGGTTTGTTCCTTTCATGGTTTTACATTTTTCGTAAATGTAGGAATTGTTCAATTAATACAAATACGAAATTTGGTTTGAAAGGGTTTAAAAATGAGGATTTTATTACCAGTTATTCTTCACCACTTCAAGTAGCTGGGGATGTACTGCCCCAGCAGCTACAATCTCTCTTCCAAAGAGATAGTTCTCGCCCCCTCTGAAATCCGAGACAATTCCGCCTGCCTCTTTTACCAATAAGATCCCAGCTGCTACATCCCAGGGGTTGAGGTTATACTCAAAAAAACCACCGTATCTTCCTGATGCTACATACGCAAGGTCTGCTGCTGCACTTCCCATTCTCCGCAAGCCTCTGGTATTCTTCATGAGCTCATTGAGAATGGATAAATAGTTTTCCAGGCGTTCAAAGTTGTAGATCGGGAACCCTGTTGCAAACACACATTCATTGATATGTTCTTCATCAGCTACATGGATAGGCTCTTCGTTCAAATATGCACCTCCGTTTTTCCAGCCATAAAAACACTCATCATTGGCCACTTCGTAGATCACACCGACAATCATCTCATCCTTATGCTGCAGAGCCACACTCACACAGAAATTGGGCAAGCCATGAATGAAATTTGTTGTGCCATCAAGAGGATCGATAATCCAGTTATATTCCTTGGTATTCTGAGATACGGTTTCTTCTTCTGTTAGAAAACCTGCATCACCAATCAAAGGTTGTAACGTTTCAACCAGCATTTTCTCAGCTTCTTTGTCAACGTACGAGACCAAATCACTTCTTCCTTTAAGCTCTACATGCTTTTTGCTGAAGTCTTTCCGCTCACGTCGAATGAATGCCCCAGCCTCAAGTGCCGCATTTACAACTTGTCCGGTGATTTGTTCTAAATTCATTTGGTTCCTTCTAATACAATGACAAATTCACCTTTTATTGATTTCTCTTCGAAATGCTTTCGAACTTCCGAAAGAGTTCCTGTTATCGTTTCCTCAAACTTCTTTGTCAGTTCACGTGAAACCGAAACCTGTCGTTCTCCCAGAATCTCCAGCAATTGTTCCAATGTCTTGAGCAATCGATGTGGAGACTCGTAGAATATCGTAGTTCGGGGTTCTTCTTTCAGTGCATTTATCCTGGTTTGCCTACCCTTTTTGTGTGGTAAAAACCCTTCAAAAACAAAGCGTTCACAGGGAAATCCGGATTTAACTAAGGCCGGAACGAAAGCAGTAGCTCCTGGTAATGAATCAACGGCTATGCCCTCAGCCAAAGCGGCTCGAACAAGCAAAAAACCCGGATCAGAAATTCCGGGTGTCCCGGCATCCGATACCTGTGCAATCAAACTGCCGCTTTTCAACTTTTCAATGACTTGATCGACTTTTTTATGCTCATTGTGTGCATGAAAACTCTGGACAGGGGTTGTAATCTCATAATGCTTCAGTAAAACTCCGGATGTGCGTGTATCTTCAGCAAGAATCAGGTCAGCTGATTTTAAGATCTCAACTGAACGAAATGTCATATCTCCAAGATTTCCAATCGGAGTGGGGACAAGATACAACTTCCCATAATCGCTCATAGACGTAATTTAGTGAGATTCCCTTTGCTAGTACTTAGCGTAAAATCTTCTCAGGTGTCCGGACGCCTGACTATAGATCGGATCACAAAATTTTGCAAACAAAAATTGAGGTTCTGGTGAGGGAGCTTCTCTCAGTTTAGCCAGCCCCAGTTGTTCCTCAGTTAAAGCCCTGTCGTCTCCTTTGAACGTGGCCCACTCGGAGATCCATTGATACTGTCCTGGCATTTTCCGCTGGAATAGAACTCGATCCGTTCTTCCGTCATAAATTCTCAGGTCAAGTAGTCCTTTCGAATCAAGGTATTTCGTGAATGTGGTGAATTCCGCTTTCACTTTACCGTACACATCTTTGGATACACCGCCAACATCTACCTGACCAACAACCACGCTATCTTGAGTGAATTCTTTTGTTTTTTCTTTGACATAGGTTTGCCCAACTACAAAGTCATCAAATTGCATCACTACCACATGATCTGGCTGATTTAAACCTGTTCTCTGTGCTTCGACCGGACTATAAAACCGCACAAATTCACTCAACTGATTCTTATCCAAAAATTCATAGACCCTGTTTTGGAAAAATTCATGGGTCAGCCCAAATCGCCTGGAATGGACGGGGATCTGATCTAATAAAACCTTGAGTGTCGCTCGCTCTCTTGCCAGCTCCAATTTTGCTGGAGTATCCTTATAATTGGGCATAAGGTATTGTGTCCGCTCAAAATGCCGGAATGCTGTTATCGCTGCCTCACGTGTTCCTTTGTTCAATTCCTCCACACCGGCTACATATCTTTCTTCGGCCGCCAGCGTTGATGCATCGTTGAACTCAGCCTGGTAATTTTTGGGATTTGGAATTACTTTAAGGCATGCAGGACATTGCCAGATCTTGTTGTGAACCCAGTTCAATTGATCGTATGCATCAGCAATCTGGTCCCATTTGAATCTTGCATTTGAAGATTTTAGTTGATTAACCGTCCGCAGATGCTTCTGTTGTGAAAGATCGTAGGCTTGTCTCAGGGTTTCCTGGGCCTTTCTATTATTGGGACTATTTTGAAGCCGCTTGACTGCCCGCTCAATGGATGCATTGTAATTTCCTCGCTCGAGTTGCTTTTTACCACTGGAACAACTCCAAAGGACAGCTAAGGATAACAGTATGATGATTTTTTGCATGATTCAAGCCGTTTAGGTGATAGGAAAAATCAAAGATTGGACCAACTAGTCCAAAAAACAATTTGTTCGACTAAACCAGCTCATCTATCGATGCAGCCAATTGCCTGTCGCTATCTGTAACTACGTCACCAGCATCATGTGTACACAACTCTATTTTAACTGTATTGTACACATTGCTCCAATTTGGATGATGATCCATTTTTTCAGCGATTATGGCAACTTTGGTCATAAAGGAAAATGCTTCAACAAAATTCCCAAACTCAAAGGTCCTTACCAGTTTATTGTTTTCTTCGGTCCACATATAGTTAGTTGTTAGTTGTCAGTTGATAGTTGATAGTTGCTAG
>JANQEC010000378.1 GCA_028278585.1 Cyclobacteriaceae bacterium
AGAATGGTTGTCCGTGTGTTTTACTCATTAAGTATTTTGCTACTGGACTGAAAGTTTTACCCAAACCAACTGCAAACTCTGAAGAGACTGACGAACCAAATAAGTTTTGGATTTTTCTCCCCGCCCAGTGCCTGGCTGAAAAAGCAGAATTCCAGGTGGACACATATTTTTTTTCCAACATTTTCCTGTCAATAGTATCAGAGAGAAATTCATCTATAATTTCACTTAGCATCTTAGCTGAATGGATTGCCATAGCCATGCCGTTTCCACAGAGTGGAGTGATCATTCCAGCCGAATCTCCGGACATTAAAATATGGTCAAACACGGGTTCTTTCTTTTCAAAGGAGATCTCATTAATCACGACCGGTCTTTCAAACAAAAAATCAGATTCTGTAAATATTCGCTTCAAGAAGGGATTTTGATGAATGATCTCTTCCTCCATGACTGGTACATCTTTATACCTCCGAAGATTATCCCGATGGGAGAGGTAGCACAAGTTGAAGGTATCGTTCTCGACTTTGCTTACCCCACAATATCCTCTTGAGAAATTGTGGAGTTCAATAACATCAGCGGCAACAAGTTGAGTTTTGATGTGATATTTAACTCCTACATAGGGTGATTTTTTTAGCGTAAACCTACGGTTAAGGTCATTGTCGAGTCTGGCTTTTTTCCCAAAAGATCCTATCACGACTCGGGATTCATAGGAGCCTTTGCCAGTCTCAATTGTATGATGGTCGTTTTCATATGCAATGGCATTCACACGCTCTCTTTCATGAAGTTCCACTCCAATCTCACGCGCCTTAGTTGCCAACCACTGATCGAATGAATATCTACTGATCCCAAACCCACCGAGATCAAGCTCCATTTTAAGAAGTTTTCCTGTAGTAGATGAGAGATGGAATTTCGTAACATCACTTGGATTTAATTCCTGGGGAAATAGATCATGTGATTTCAGAAAGGGGATAACTTCATTGGATATGTATTCACCGCAAACTCGGTGAAATGGATATGCTTTCTCTTCAAACAGAATAACGGAGTATCCTTTCTTTCCAAGCAAAATTGCATTTACTAAACCCGCTAAGCCTCCTCCAACTATGGCCACATGATACATGTTACGAAATTATCCATAAAAAAAGTCCGTCAATCTTTGACGGACTTAATTTTCTTGAATTGAATCAGACTATAGACCTAAACCATAATAGGCTTTGTCCCCATTTGGATAAATTCCTTCAATAAGGATTCCATCAGTGCCTGGTTTATTTAAGAATCGTTTAAAATCACTTAACTCTCTGATGGCTTGCTTGTCAATTCTGGTGATGATAAAGCCTTCTTTCAAACCTGCATCTTTCCATTTTCCATTCGTAAGATCAGACACCTGCACGCCACCGTCGATTTTTAAATCTTCTAAGATCTCTTCTGAAACTTCAGAAAACATCGCTCCTTCGATTTCAAATGCTGCATTAGCCTCCACCAATTCAGTAGTTCCGGATGAGTTTCTTAAGGTTGCCTGCACTTCGCGTTGAACACCATCCCTGATGTATCGAACAAGAACTTTATCCCCAGGGCGATTGATTGCTACTTGCTCTTGTAACTCTGCGACACTATTTACATCAATATTATCAATGGCAACGATTACATCTCCTCTCTCCAAACCAGCTATTCTTGCAGCACTGTTAGGTCCTACATCTGCGACATAAACTCCCTTCACTACATCAAGATTCTCAGCCTCTGCGAGCTGGGCACTTACATCCCTGATTTGAATGCCAAGCAAGGCTCTTTGAACTGTCCCGTATTCAACCAAATCATCCACTACTTTTCTAACCAGTGAAGAAGGGACTGCAAATGAGTATCCCGCGAATGCTCCTGAGGGAGAAGCAATTGCCGTGTTGATGCCAATCAGTTCACCGTTTAAGTTGACCAAAGCTCCGCCGCTGTTTCCGGGATTGACTGCCGCATCTGTCTGGATGAATGATTCAATCCTATCTCTTGACTCAAGAATCTGAATATTTCGACTTTTAGCACTGATGATTCCTGCGGTGACAGTAGATCTGAATTCAAATGGATTTCCAATGGCAAGTACCCATTCGCCAATTTGGATACTCTCGGAACTTCCATAGTTGATCGGGGCTAAATTATCTTCCTTGATTTTTATCACAGCTAAATCCGTGGAGCCATCAACACCAACCACCTTAGCTTTATAACTTCTGTTGTCATTCAAAACTACCTCGATTTCTGATGCTTCATCTATGACATGATTGTTTGTAACAATGTAACCATCAGATGAGATTACCACACCGGATCCGGCACCCCTGGAATAATTTTGACTTCCATTGTTACGGTCTCCGAAGTATTCCCTGAACAAGTCGTTGAATGGGCTTCTTGCTCCGGAGCTGCTTGAGTATCTTGTTCTAATGTGGACCACAGACGGGGTTGCATTTTTTGCGGCAAAGACAAAATTCAATCCCTCCGGGACAATGAAATCTGACGAATCAAAAACGTAGTTGGTCAACGCGAGTGGATTTCGCTCGGCTGCTTGTTGAATGATTGTTTGTTTAGGGACCAATATTGAATAACCCACCAGCGCGACGGCCCCACCAAAAATGGAAGAGAATACCATCGCCATCATTAGATTTCTTTTACTCATATTCACAGAATTTTCTTATTAATCGTAAAGCAAAACCCTTTGTTTTATATTATAAAACAATAGAGAATTGCTATCCTTTTAACGAAGCTTAACAAAAAAAGGTCAGCCCACATGACGTGGACCGACCCTACTCTACCTAACTCAAAAAAACTACTTAATCGAAATTTGTTTCTTAGTTGATTTCTGAACATCCTTTGGAAGCTTTACTACCAATATTCCATCCTGGTAGCTAGCATCAATTTTGTCTTTATTAACCAGGTCGGGCAAATGAAATGTTCGCTTAAATGATCCAAAGTAGCTTTCTACACTATGAAAGTTTTTTTCATTTTTCTCATTCTCGAATTTCCTTTCACCACTTATGGTTAACACATTTTCGTTCAAATCAATGTTGATTTCATCTTTTTTCACTCCAGGGATATGCAACTGCACTTCAAATTCCTTTTCAGTTTCTGCTATATCTACTTT
>JANQEC010000398.1 GCA_028278585.1 Cyclobacteriaceae bacterium
TGATTTACATTGTTGGACCATGAGTTTTAATTGGGTCCCGTTTGGGACTTTCCAATCTTATTTTGTCTCTATTAGGGTGAAATCAACCCTTTTGCAAGACCTGAAAATTGAAAAAAGAAGAAGTTTTCTTGACTTATTCAATTAGAATTTTAATTGTAGAAATATTTTCTTGTCCTTAAATTGTATAATTCAATATCACGCTAAATTGATTAACCTATGATAAAGCACATTGATTTTACACCTGAAGTCACCAAAAAAGGCGGTCTGTTTAAATCAGCTCAAATCGAACGATTCCAGGATGTTGTGGACCGAATGAATGAGTGGAGAAAGTCCGATAGCTCAAACATTATAAGTATCGAGACAGTTGTTTTGCCAAATATTCATGATGCCGATGAAGAGGGGAGCGAAGATACAATGTTGGGCACAGGACGTGAAAGTTCATCTCATTGGTATCAATTAATACGAGTTTGGTATACCGATTGACCTAAATACCTGACATTTTGCGGGATCAAATAATTGGTCCCAGACACATAGAAGCCTCAAACCGTTCAAGGTTTGAGGCTTTTCTTTTTTACAATTTTGAAACCTTTTTCGAGTATATCATTACGCCTTTTTTAACAATGTTTAACGAACAATTCATGCTTATGAAGAAGATTTTCTTTTCATTAATTGTAAGCTTTTTGGCCATTACTGTGGTATTGGCACAAAAAACGGTATCCGGTACTATCACCGATGAAAATGGTGAAGGACTTCCGGGTGTAAACGTGGTGATTAAGGGCACCTCGACAGGAACAACAACAGATTTAGATGGTAACTACAGCCTTTCCGCAAACGATGGAGACGTTTTGGTTTTCTCTTTTGTTGGATTCGAGACACAAGAAGTTGCAGTAGGCTCAAGATCTGTAGTTGACATCACAATGGGTGGTGTAACAGAACTACTTGAGGTTGTGGTAACTGGTCTCGGTGGAGACGTAGACAGGCGGAAATTAGCTACTACTGTTGATCGTGTTACAGCTGAAGATTTGAAAACCACTCCTATCGTTAGGATCGATCAGTTGTTGCAATCAAAATTACCTAATACTCAGATCCTTCAAAGCACTGGAGCTCCTGGAGGAACTTCTATCATCAGAAGTAGAGGTATCAATTCAGCCTTGCTAGGACAGCAACCAGTAATTTACATCGATGGTGTTAGGGTGGATAACCTAAATACATCTCCGGGATTAGCTGTTGCTTCTGGAGGGCAGCAAACGAGTGCTTTATCAGATATTCCAATTGATCAGATTAAGGACATCACCTTCCTTAAAGGAGGCGCAGCAACAACCCTTTATGGTTCTGATGCAGCGAACGGTGTTTTGCTTATCACTACGGATAAAGGAACTGCTGGTCAAGCGACTTTCTCTTACGAGGCTCAGCTTGGAGCAATTCGAGGAACGACAGACTATTTCCTTTATCCGGACATCATCAAGGATGCGGCATTTAAAACCGGGCTTATGAATTCTCACAAAGTGGGGATTAATGGCGGGAATGAAAATGTTACGTACAATTTCTTTGCTCGATTCAGAGAAGACGACTCTTTCGTGGAAGGACTTGGAGAAACGCGATATTCAATTGGTGGCGGCTATCAGGCCTCTTTAAATGAAAGGTTGACCTATAAGGGATCATTCTCATACATTAGAAATGAGTTTGACATGCTTAGAAACGCTAACAGTTCATTCGATAGAATATTCGCAATTGATCAGGGGGGCTTAGGCCTTGGCGGAAGCTTTGGCCTTTCAACAAATGATCCTGCGCAATGGACGGCCGCCGAAAGAGCATCAGTGAACCAATTGGTAGCCGATATTAACAGGCTGACTAATCTTACAAATAACACAAGTAGGTTCACAAATTCCCACAAGTTCTCCTATTCTGTATTGGATAACTTGTCTGTTGACCTTGGAATAGGGTTTGATTACAGGTTTACACGTTTTGAAGATATTCAAACAAATGAGTACCTGGTCGCCCAAGAAAATGTTTCTCCAGGAACAACAGATCAGGGTAGCATCAACAGGAACGACCGAAATTTCCTAGGAACAACCGGCTCATTCTCTGTTAAGTATGATGCATCCATAAATGACTTCACATTCACGACTATCGGTGGTGGGCAGTTCTTCAGAACAAGAGATGTTCAGTCTCAAATTCAGACTACCAACCAGGCTGAAACATCAACAACTGTGAACATATCAGCAAGTCAAAATGTCCTCGATTTTGAGTCCAGTGTTGCTAACTGGGGATTTTATCTTCAGGAAACAATCGGATTTAAGGACAGAATATTTCTTGATCTTGGATTCAGAAATGACAAAAACACAGCCTTTGGATCTGATGTTATCAGTGAGTTCTACCCTAAGGCGGGACTTTCATATGTAATGAGCGATGAGGCCTATTGGTCAAGTTTATCAGGTGTGGTTAACACTTTCAAAGCAAGAGTTAGCTACGGAGAATCAGGAAATTTCCCTCCTCCTTTTTCAAGAGACAATCAACTGAATGCGAATGCTTTCAATGGACAGCTTGCTTTTCAGCCAGGTCAGCCAGGAGAGCCTACCTTGGGCCCTGAACGACAAAAAACGCTTGAGTACGGTGCGGATATGGCATTCTTCGACAGCAGAATAAACGTAGGATTTACTATCTGGAACTCTACAACAGAGGACGCCATTTTCACAGCTCCTTTTGCTCCAAGTACAGGTACGGAGAATCAGCCTAGAAACCTTGGAGAAATTGAAAATAAAGGAGTTGAGATAACTTCTTCATTTGAAATTCTAAGAGGAGGCGATTGGTCATTGACCGCTTCGGCTTCTGCCAACTTCCAGGAGAATGAAGTTACTAGTAGTGGTGGGTCTCCAGAATTTAACATCGGTGGGTTTACGTTCCTAGGTCCATTCGTTAAAGAGGGTCTACCTGTTGGTTATTTGAGGGGAGCTCAGCCAACATTTGATGAGAGTGGAAATGTTAGCAACGTAGAGCGAAATGCTGACCTTGGTGGTCCGCTTCCGGATGTATTTGGTAGTTTAAGCATCAATGCAAGTTGGAAAAACTTCAGCCTGTATGTTGCCGGAGATTACCAGCAAGGAGCAGTAGGAGTGAATACTGATGAAGTACTTAGATTCTTCCGTGGTTTGGATGATGATCGTATTCCGGAGCCTGCTAAGTCAACAAGCTTTTTTGACTTAGGCGGTGTATGGGTTGAGAAGACTGATTTCATTAAAGTCAGAAACATTACTCTTACCTACGATGTAAGCAGAGAATTTCTTGGAAATATAAGTTTCATCAAGGGTGCTAGTATTTCTTTAACCGCTATGAATCCATTCAATTTCTATTCTTCTGTATTTGATCCTGAATTGACCGGAGCAGGAGCTCGAGGTACGCTACCTGGCACAAACACTACTACTCAAAATAATGTAACAGTAGGTGCATTTGGTTACGGAACTTTCTCAGCTCCGAGACAATATATTGGAACTTTTAGGTTCAGGTTCTAAACAAGTTATTGTAGAAATAATAAATAAGTAAAGAATGAAACTATATATAAAATCAATCTTAGTTTGCGCGATTGTAATTTTCACAAGTGCTTGTGAGGAATTCGATCCCAAAAAAGGAATCGAGAACCCAAATCTTCTTCTCGAAAATGTAATTGGTTCTCCAGGATCTACAGCATCCTGGATCGTGGGGCAAGAACGAGAGATGGCAATTGTTTACAATCGATTGCTTGAGTTAACTGAACTTGGAAGTGATAATTATGAAAATGTCCAGACATTTTTCAATCAGCAGTTCGATGATTTGACTATCACGTTCCAGGATCAGAATGTTGACAATCTGGCTTTCCGTATTGCTGACCTCAGAACATCTGCTAATGTAGGATTGCAATTTGTCCAGCCGGAAGATCCTGATGGTACCGACGCACAGAGAGCTCAGCTCTTGTTTTATTCCGGATGGGCTAAGTTACTCGGAGGTGAATTGTTCGTCAGGTTCCCGGATACGGAACTTCCTGATTCAGATCCTGCAACTCCTAAAACACCCACTGAGAATGTGAATGCTGCAATCGCTGATTTCCAGGCTGCAGAAGCACTGGATGCTACAAATGCAGGATTTAAGTTGGCATTGGCCAGAGCTTATCATTTCTTAGGCGATCAGACAAATGCCGTTCTCAAAGCAAACGAAGCGCTTGCCCTGGACGATGAGTACACAAGATCCGTCGAATTTGATGGAGTAAATCCGAACGGACCAGATAATGTCTTTGCAAACGCACTCTTTGATCGAGGTAATTTCGACGATCTGCAACCATTGCCAAGATTGGATTTCCTGGATCCTAAGTACTTCGTCGATGGAGATCTAGAGAGTCCCGTATTTATTCAAAAAGCAGAGGAAGCATACTTGATCCTTGCGGAGGCATCACTGGCTGATAATAACCTGGCTGCTGCCCAAGGTCATCTTACAAACCTCCTTACTTTGGTTAATTCCAGAGATATGAACACATTCGATGATTCTGTTGAAGGAAGAGATGGTGATCGCCCTGCAACAGCTGCTGTGATGGTAAGAGCCTCTGACTCAGATCCGTACCGTGCTGGATTAGTTATCGACAGGCTACTTGTTGGACCTGATGGTGAAATTATTGACGTAACTGTTCCTAGAATTTCGGGCACAAGTATTGTAGCAGCAGATATTACTGGGCTAACGGATGAATTAGATGCATTGGAAATGGTCTACTTGATGAGACAGGAAATCTTCATCGCTGAAGGTCGTCGATTTGTTGATCTCGGAATCAAGATACCTCTTTCTGAGAATGAGCAGTTGCTTAATGCAAATGTTACTGATTCAGATATTCTTGCGGTAATTCCTTCATATGTTCCTACTGACATGGATGCGTTTACATTCGATACTGGAACAAATCAAGTAACAATTACGCATAACATGAATGCTGTGTTAGTAGCCAACAGAGCAGACGCTGCTGTCATACCATTCTTCTAATAGAATAGAATTCAATTTCATTTTAATATAGAAAAAGGCTGCCTTTCGGCAGCCTTTTTTACTTAACAACATTTTTTGGGTAGTTCTTATCCTTTATTCACCGAGGCAAAAAATTTCTTAGGACTCACATCTAAAAAATACCTGAAGTCTTTAATCAAGTGCGATTGATCATAATATCCACATTTATAAGTTAGTTCAGTCAGGTTTTGATCTTCATCCTGCTTATACAAATTAATGAAGTAGTTGATCTTTTCGATTTTACAGAACTCTTTTGGTGTTAGCCCTATTTCCTTGTTAAAGTGCTGTTCCAGTTTTGATTTGCTAACATTCAATGAATGATAGATATCTCTTATTTTAATGATACCACTTGTATGTTTAATCCTCTCAATTGATGATACCACGGTGGTATTGAGTGAAGTCATGGAATCAGTAATGACAGATTCATTTCTAAGAATATTCTCAACTATGCTTCCACCCTCTTTCTTCACTTTTTTTAGTTTCCTGAGCGAGTCTTTGCTTAGGTCCATAAAATGAATGCCATGTGATATTTCGTTTAAATCACGACAAATATCACCAGCATAAATCGGATTGATTTTAACAATCAGGAAGCGAGCATTCGCCTTACAAGTGATTGCCATTCCTCTTCGGCGTGGCTTAAGAAAATAACATCTATTCGCATTGAGCTTTGTTAGCTTAGCATGCCCAATCAATTTTAATGTCATTTGGTCTGTAAAGGGCACAATCAATTCGCCCATATTATCCGGAACCAGCAATAATTCATTTGGTTCCTCACCCATATTGTATAGGATTGAACTTTTGACAATTTCAAGTTCTCCTGTTTTGGAAGCCTCTTCAATTAGCATTTTTGATCTTTTCAGTCAAAATGCTTATTTAAGAAGAGCACCTTATCCATTTTTATGGATACATGTTAAGAATCCCGATTATTTCCAACAAGAAATCAGATTCTTAACCAATAAGCAGAACAATTATTAGGGCTTTTACGTTTCAGGGTGTTTTAGTGCTCGAAATTGTTTTGGAGACATCCCGGTATCGCTTTTAAAGGCATTATAGAACGAAACTTTGTTCGCAAATCCACATTCTTCAGCTATGGCTTCTATTGTGTAGTGGTTTAGCCGGCCACTCTGAAGCAATTCTTTCGAATATTGAACTCTAAAAGAGTTTATAAATGTATTAAAATTTCCGTTGCTATACTTATTTATAGATCTGGAAATAGTTTTTTCATTTTGGTTTAGTCTGGAGGCCAAATCAGCCACTTTTATGCTTTTGCTTAAAAAAACTTTTTCTTCCTCCTGAAGTAAAATAAGCTTATTGTAAATGGATTGCAAGAGCTTTTCGTCATGCTCGTTGAGCTTTTTCTTGGATTTTTTAGGCTTAAAAAAAGGAAGCCTGGAACGAACCCAGATCAGTAAAATTCCTGATAACGTAAATGCCACTGCTGGTATCGTCCAATCCAATTTGATCATATTTAGAAAACAGTATTAAAACTAATATCCCTCACAGCCCCTTAAAATCTTCTTTTTTACAGTTTTAAGGTTTCAATCTTTTTTACAATTATGCAAGACCATTCGTTAAATAGAATTGCATTCCTCTTCATACTTAATGAGGGACAGGATTGTTATCAATCGGTCCCTCTTTTTTTTGCCCATTATGAGAATTCCAGTGATAAATTGAAATATTTTAAGTTGAATATTTCATAATCCATTTTTTTTCTCATAGAGTAGTGTACGTTATAAGATTATTTCAAGTTTTGGATGTACATTTATATTGGTATCCAGCTAAGTAGTCAAAATGAAAAAGCAAGACAATTGGGAGAATATTAAAAATATTATCCACTATGCCTTAGATGACCTGGTAACAGGAATGTGGAAGTTTTTGTTGAGAAGGCAGAATAGGTTCAGACATCACCATTCGGAGAATCAAGATTAAAAAAAAACGCATTGCAAGTCGGCCTGAAGCCGACTTTTTTATTTTTAAAGAAATTTAAGATTAGCACGCAACCAATGCGACCTTAATTGCATCAAGTCTATGAAGGTCAAAACCATGCTACGTATCAACAAGTCAATAACAGAGGAGGAACTTATTGCTGATTGCCGAAAAGGCAAGGCATCTGCTCAGCGTAGCATTTACGACCGACTAGCTCCTAAAATGTTAGGGGTATGTTTCAGATACATCAAGGACCGGGAAGAGGCGGAACATGTGATGATCGGAGGCATTGTAAAAGTTTTTGAAAAGTTGGATCAGTTTAAAGGCGAAGGAAGCTTTGAAGGATGGGTACGTCGAATAGTTGTTAATGACTGCCTGATGTACATCAGAAAGAATCGAAACATGTCATTGGAAACAGACATTGATTCCGTCATTGAATCTCCAAATTTTGGAGCGATCGATGACTTCCTTCAAGCAGAAGATTTGATGAAACTGATCGAGGAATTACCTATCGGGTACAGGACAGTGTTTAATCTGTATGCGATTGAGGGTTATAATCATGCAGAAATTGCTAAAAAGCTTGAGATAAATGAAAACACTTCAAAGTCTCAGCTAAGCAGAGCAAGAAAATGGCTGCAGAATAGATTATCGGAAATTGAAAGTGAACTAGAAAAAAAGATAACCAATGGATCAGCAAAAAATTGATCAATTATTTAGGGAAAAGCTGGATAGCTATGAAGTACCCCCTTCGAACCAGGCCTGGTCGGAAGTGGAGAAAAGAATGGGTGCTGGCAAAAGTTCGACTAAGTTTTATTGGATAGCTGCTGCAGTCTCAATGATCCTGGTAAGCTGGGCCGTATGGCCAGATCAACGTTCTGAGAACTTCACACCTATTGCTTCAGAAGTAAATCATCCAACTCTTGATGTACAACTTGAGTGGTCTATTCCAGAAATTGAAAAAGAACTCATTAAAGAACCTGAACCAAAAATTGTAAAACAATCGACTGTTCAGTTGGTAGCAAAAGAACCTGCGAAAAACCAGGTGAAGGATATTCTTGAAGAAACGATTGAGGAAATCCCTGAACAAAAATTAGATATTCAAACTGCCGTTGCAGATATTGATTCTCAAGAGCTGGAAAACACTGCTCCTGAAATTGAAGAAACTAGTGAGAAAACGATTGAAACCCCAATTGACAACAAGATAAAAGTTGATTTGTCTAAGGTGAAGATCACTTATATCGCTGCTAGTCCAGTTGAAAAAGAACAGGAAAAGGACAGTGTAGGTGCATTTAAAAAATTTATTGCTTTTGCCGGTAAACTTTCTCCAGGGGAAATGCTGGCAGACCTGAAGACAAAGAAAGATGATTTGATCAATGGAGGATTTAAATCCAAAGAGAAAGACAGTACAAGTCTATAAAATCAAGGGCTAATAATAAACTCAAATACGATAAGAAGATGAAAACGATCGCATATATAGCAACTCTCTTACTGACGATTCCTTTAATGGCATTCACAGGCAAAGGTCCCAAGGGGGATACAATCTTGCTGCCGTTCAATTCAATAATGACTGTATCCCCCTTGGGACCTTTGCCTGTGAATGCCATTAAAGGAATCGTCAGTAAGAG
>JANQEC010000407.1 GCA_028278585.1 Cyclobacteriaceae bacterium
CTATGAAATTTTGGAAAATACCCAGGTCAAATCCCCAGCCAGGAAGTAAAATCATAGATTTTTCTCCGGTTCCAAACTCCTTAACATCACCGAGTTCTCCCCATTTGCCAGGCATATACCCTTCCGGATGTGAAAAATTGTTGATTTCCTGTGCTTGAGACCCGATAGTCCAAAGCATCAGGATGAGTAGTAATGTTTCTATCTTTTTCATTTGGTTAAAAGTTTATGAAATAAGTCATTTGGCGCACTTTTGATCATTATCTGTCATTTTACTCAAATGATTAAGTTGAGCATATGCGCATTTCATGAGTTTTTTTAACTCAATCTATGGACGTATTAAGCGACTCTGGTTCTACTCAATTGATTGAGACCCGATTTTCGTGAAGATTACGATAGGTGGTTGGAGTTTGGCCTGTCAATTTCTTAAAATTCCTAAGGAATGAAGCTTTATTGGAAAAACCACTGTCGAAGGCGACATGCAGAATCTTCGCTTCCTGGTATTCTGTTGATCTTAAGATCTTTTTCGAATGTTCGATCCGATACTGATTGATGTAGTCATAAAAATTCGTATTTAAGCCGACGTTAAGTAATTGTGACAACTGATGTTTGGAGATATCGAGTAGACGGCCAATATCCTCAGCTGAAACATCCGATTGTAAATGTGGTTGGTCAGAAGCCATCAGGTTTTCAAGTTGTGTTTTTAGTGCATTCATTCTGTCTGTACCGATGGCAGAAAACTCATAATTTGAAATCTTACTTCCATTGAAGAGATCAGGGCTCAAGTAAGCGACGTAACCTATTGCATGAATTAAAAAGGTGAGACTGATCAGATTGATATGAAAATAGACCATGGTGATCTCAGGAAACGGCCGAACCAAAACCGAGAGAATCAGACTTAGAAACATGTAGGAAAAGAACCCGACGGACGCCTTTTTTAGCCAGTTGATCTTCTTTCGTTCTTTAGAAGTGGAAGGTTGCGGATGATTTTTTAAAAGCTTATAGGAAGCTAAGAAATACCAAAACGTACTTCCAACATAAATCAGAAATCCGACAAAGTAGATGCTAAACTCCCTGGATCCGGTACTTTCCAGACTGGATTCATAGATTCTGACTTTTATATCTCCACTCAGTTGATAAAAGGGAAGTAGAATGGTCAACTCAAAAAGAAAGGGAAGCAGGTGTAAGACATCCCTTGGAGCCAATCTAAAGTCGCTTTTTAATGTCGACCTGATGTAGGTATAGAACAAAGGCCCGATAAGAAAAATGATCGGAAGTGTGACAAAATAGAGGTGAGGAAGCTGTTTTATGTACCCTGACGAGTAAATCACATTTTCAGTGAGGTAAAATGAAAACAGCAGGACTAGAAAGAACAGATAAATGCTTTGGCGTGAGCTTTTCTTTAAAATGAGCAAAGAAGCCAGAAACATGCCATGAAAGGCAGCGAACAGGTAAATGATCTCGAATATTTTGAAATTAAGAGACACTATGCTTTTCGAATTTCAATTAAAAATAGCATGGATAAGCTACTTTCAATACGAATGAAATCCAAGCCTGTTAATTCATCGTCACTCGTCCTTTAGGGATAGTACAGGGTTTTTGTTTGCAGCTGATACCGATTGATATCCAATTGTAACGACGGCAATGGTCAAAGCTGTGAAAGCAGCAGCACCAAAAACCCAAAGGTCGATGGATGTTCGATAAGCAAAACCTTCCAGCCACTTATCAACCAAATAATAGGTAAGTGGTGATGCCAGCAAAATCGAAATGAGAATGAGTTTGGTGAATTCAGAAGAAAACACCCAGACGATTTCTGAAACTGTAGCTCCAAGTACCTTTCTGATACCAAGTTCCTTTGTACGCTGTTCCGCAGTGAAAGCCGCCAGGCCAAATAGACCCAGGCATGCGATGACTACCGCCATGAATGCGAATAGATTCAGAACAGTCCCCATCCGCTGCTCTGACCTGAAGGTATTTTCAAATTCCTGGTCTAAAAAACTGTATTCGAACGGAATTGAGGCGTCAAGCTCTGCGAGTTCTTCTTCAAGGTTTTCTAAAAGAAACTGAAGGTCCTGTGAGTTGTTAATTGCTTCTGGATTAAGACGCATAGAATAAAAGGAGAGGCCACCACCGTAATCCCATACTTTATCGTTGTGGTGATGAATGATGACCAGAGGGGATATTTTCCGCTTCACACTGGTAAAATTGAAGTCTTTTACCACCCCTATTACTTCAAACTCATCTTCGTCGCCTGATGCTAGTTTAAGAATTTTGCCGACTGGAGAATCTACTTCGAACGTGGATCGATTGCCCCAACCTAATGTTTTCGCGGCCTCTTCATTGATCACTACTTTGTATTTGTCGTTGGGACGCGATGGATCAAAATTTCTACCTGCTATAAAGGCAAGATCTAATAAGTCAAGATAGTCTTCCTCGGTGCGTACATTGCTTAATTGAACAACGTTCTCATCGCCTTTTGCTTTGTAACGATCTCCTGACCAAATGTTAGGCGGGAGACCGTATGATTTGCCAACCTTTGTAAAGGCAGGATTTGACTCCAGCTTAGTTTTTAATGCTTCGGTATTAAACCCAAATTGCTCTATGTTGTGGAGCTGCAAAATATTGTTTTTAGCAAATCCAACATCCAGTGCGGATGTATAGGCCAATTGTTTTTGTACGAAGAAGGTGCAAATGATCAACGCTATGGAAATAGTAAATTGAAAAACCACCAATCCATTTCTGATTCCCTTTCCATTAAAACCCGTGCTGAGCTTTCCTTTCAGTGTTTCAATTGGTTTGAAGGCGGAGAGGTAAAATGCGGGATAGCTTCCGGCGATAATCCCCAGAAGGAGGATAAAAACCAGAACTATTCCATAAAAAGCAGGATTGCTGATATGTGGCAGCAGAGAAATGTTCTTGTCTGCGAGTGCGTTGAATTCGTCTAATGAAAGATGAACGATCGTGAAGGCTAGTAAAGTGCTTACAAATACAAAGAGAACCGATTCCAAAACAAACTGGTAGAGTAATGCTTTTCGTTCTGAACCAAGCACCTTTCTAATTCCAACCTCTTTAGCCCTGTTTGCAGAACGGGCGGTTGACAGGTTCATGAAGTTAATTGCGGAAAGAAGTAAGACAAGAATTCCTATGGAACCGAATATTTTGACAAATTGAGGGTTTCCTGTTGGCCCGAAGAGGTGGACACTCGGTGATCCCGAGATATAGATTTCTCTAAGCGGTTGAAGATCCAGTTTCCATGGATATCCCTTTGTGAATTCCTCGAACGACTGATTAAAGATTCGTTCCGTCGTTGGGGGCGCCCATTTAGGAGGGAGAGCCTGAAGCTTTTCTTGCAGGTGATCGATGTTGGTTCCTTCTTTTACTAAGCCGTAGGTTGAAAAAGCTGTCCAGATCCACTTCCAACCATGGGCTTCCATCATTTCGGATTGGCTTTTCAACGATACTAAAACATCAAATTGAAGATGTGATTTGGTGGGTAGATCAGCAAGAACCCCCTTCACCGTATAAGTTTTCCAGGTTCCATCGTAATCTTTTAATTCGACTGTTCTTTCAAGGACCTCTTCTGGATGGATGTCTCTGCCAAAATAGCGTTTGGCTGTTTCCAGTGTCACAACCATGTTCATTGGTTCGAGAAAAACGGTTCCGGGATCTCCAACTAAAAAATCAAAGGAAAATACCTGGAAAAAGTTTTCCTCCGCCGCGTAAAAACGCGTCTCTTTGAAGGCATTGGAATGTGTCTCGTTTAAGCTGGTCGTCACGGTCTGAGCACCCAGGCCAAGCAACCTGGTAACTTGCTCGAATTCGGGAGCATCTTCTCTTAGCGCAACTGCCACGTTCGGACCAGTAGTGGAAGATAGTGAACTCCAATCTCCCCAGATGTTTGGTTGATTGACCCTGTAAATTCGATCACCATTGGAATGGAAAGCATCGTACGTTAATTCGTCATGAACATACAGTCCAATTATCGCACACGTGGATATGCCTAGTGTTAGCCCGATAACATTTAGAATGGTGAATTGCTTTTGCCTTAGGGCGTTTCGCCAGGTCATTTTGAACATACTTCTAAACATAATGAGTGTGTTATTTTGAGTTTTGAAAGGGCGAATCGAGGAGAATCCCAGCATCAGATGACATGCATCAACCAGGTACATAAGATTAGCATGTGCTCTTCCGTTAGAAGCACGCTCTTCATACATTTCCTCAAGGTCGCCTAAGAACTCTTCCAGTTGAGATTTGTGAATGATCTTTGATAGCATCCAATGAATAATGGATGGACGATTGTTGTTCTTCGTTGACATCTTAGACTTCCGGGTTCAGTTGAGGAATGAATTGCCACATTTTTTGTCGAACTTCCTGGGCGGCTTTCAATTGTTGCATGCCGGTATCGGTAATAGAAAAGAGTCGTTTCCTTCGATCACCTCTTTTCTCTGTATTACCACCTAATTCTGATTTAAGAAAGCCTTTGTCTTGTAGGCGGTAAAGTGTGATGTGAACAGCTCCAAGCAAAATGGATCTGCCCGAATGTTTTTCCACCTCCTTTTTTACCGAAATTCCGTATGCAGCATCTTCTAGAATACAGACTGCCAACAATACGAGCTCTTCGAATTCTCCTAGTCCTTTATTTTTCATATACAATGTATAATATACAAAATTATAAGAAATGATTTGATACATCAATACGTATGATAAAAGAGAAGGTTATTCGTCTCTCAGAGAAAGCACAGGATTGGCCTTCGATGCCCTGATGGATCTATAACTGATCGTCACCAGGGCAATGACGAGGCTCACAAGGATTGAAATAACAAAAACTGTTGGGGTAAGCTCTATTCGATAGGCGTAATTGTCCAACCAGGAATTCATTGCATAATACGCGACAGGAGCTGCGATGATGAAAGCAATTAGCAAAAGGGTGACCATCTCTTTTGAGAAAATATTCCATATGTTTAAAACGGAGGCACCCATAACTTTTCGGATTCCAATTTCCTTTGTCTTTTGGTTGGTCATAAATGAAATCAAACCGTAAAGTCCCAGACAACCGATGATGATAGCAATCGCAACGATTATTTTAAAGACTTCTGAAATGCGTTGTTCCTTGTCATACATGGCAGCTAGCTGCTCATCGTAAAACTCAAAATCAAAAACATTATCAGGGTAGACAGCTGACCATTGTTTCTCTGTGTAGTCAAGCAGATCTTTGATATCGTTGAGGCTTGTTTGATCAGTATTAAACTTGATCGCCGCCTGATAAATGTTCCATTTTTGGTTGGCCAATACTACATAGTCCATTTCCCGCCGCAATGATCCTGCATGGAAATCTTCAACTACGCCTTTAATTATATATTTTCTTCCACTTCTTCCATACTGAAAGCTTTCCCCAAGTGCATCAACAGGGTTGTCGAATCCAATTAATTTTGTTGTCATGCGGTTGACAATAGCTTGATCTTCGGGGTCACCCGACGTAAAATTCTCCCCGGCAATCAGATCCAACTCATATAGCGCTATGTATTCTTCATCAATATTTTTCAGATTCCCTGATGGATTTTCCTCGGTGATTTGAGGGTGAAAAATGGGATTGTTCACCTTCCAGCTCGCCAATGGACCTGAAGTACTGTAACTCACCTTCTCGATGTGAGGGTTTGCAAGAAGGTTGTTTTTCATGACTTGTAACTTCTCAGTAGTACTATCCGGTAATTTTACTACAATGATGGAGTCATCATTGAAGCCAAGATCCTTGGTCAGGAAGTAATCCATCTGCATGTTAAGCACAAGTATTCCAATAATAAGTATCTGAGAAATAGCAAATTGAAAAACTACCAATGCTCGTCTAAGTGACAGGAACCCCGATGTTTGTTTAACATTCAGAGAATTTTTTACAGCTAAAATCGGATTCATTCTTGAAAGAATGAAAGCCGGATACATCCCTGAAGTAAGTGCTACGGCAAGGACAATTACCATCAGGATTTTTAAGCTTTCAAAGCCGGAGAATAAATTAAGACTTATGTCATAACCAAAGATGTTTTCTATCTGGCTTGACAGAAGCTGTGCAACAAATAACCCGGCTATAGCTGATATTGTGGTTATGAGAAGTGTTTCAGATAGGAACTGTGTAACTAGCTGTACTTTATTTCCACCCAAAGACTTTCTTACTCCCACTTCCTTGGATCTTTTGACAGCCTGTGCTGTGGAGAGGTTTACAAAATTGATACAGGCCGTGATGATCATAAAAAGCCCAACAACGCCCAAGGCGATCAACTTGTTATCACTTACTGTTTCTCCCCGGTAGTTTCTTGTGACAGTTGAACTGGAGTGCATTTCTGATAAAGGTTGAAGTTTCAGTTCCATCAAACTTGCCATGTCTTCGGGCTGGTATTTTATCAGATACTCTTTCATCTGATCCTCTAACCTAGTGTCAGATGATGCCTCATCCAGGAGGACAAAACAGTTGGTGTTGCTATTGTACTCTTGCCAGCTTTTTCCTTCGTAGAAGTATCGATTGGTTGCATCCTGATCTTGATAGTGGAAAATTGATGTAAATGGAAAGTCGGAGGTAGAAGGAAGATCTTTAATGACCGCCGAAACGTAAAGTGTTTTTTCGTTTTCAAGGGTTAGTGATTTGCCGGTGGCGAGATGTACTTCTTTTTCTGGAAGCCCGTAATATTTTTGAGCGATAGAGGAGGTCAGAATTACTTTACCCTGACCTGATAAAGCAGTGGAAGGATCTCCACTGATCCATTCAAAGTCAAACAATTCGAGAAACTCCGGCTGGACGAATGCTAACCCTTCCTTTTCCTGAAATCGTTTCTTATTTCCAGCCCCATCGTCAATGACAATCAGGCCGTTCTTTTCATAATAACTCATTGCAGCCTTGATCCCAAAGTCATTCCTCAGGCCTTCTGCCAGTGCGTGAGGTTGTCCGGCAAAATAAACGGTCCCATGCTCCGTTTGATCAAATTCATTGACGACACGGAATATGCGCTCGTAGTTTTTGTGGTGCTTATCGAAGCTGGTTTCGTGCTCCAGTATTTTATAAATAACCAATGCGCAACCTATCCCAAGTGAGAGGCCGATTATGTTCATCAGCGAAAAGAGTTTCTCTCGCTTAATAAATCTTATTGATGTGATAAAGTAGTTTCTTAACATACCGTAATTGTTTATTCGATAGGTGCCATCGGCTGGCTTAATGATGCTTGGTCTGAAAAGAAGCAGCACATCTCTTATGAATTTCAGATCTGCGTTTTTCTTTCCATTTTCTACTATTCTTTCTTCATACAATTCCATCAAGTCACCCTCAATTGGTTTTTTAAGCCTTGGATGACAAAACCACCTGAAGAATTTGAGGAATATTTTGGGTGGCTTATTCATATTTAAGCGCTTTTACAGGATTTGCTTTAGCAGTTTTTAATGTTTGAAAACTCATCGTGGTCCATGCGACCAACATCGAGAATGTTCCGGCAATAACGAAAAACCAAATATCTAATGGTATTCGATAGGCGAAAGAATCCAGCCAATGACGCATTAAGATGTAGCTAAGAGGAAGTGAGATTATTATTGCTGCACCAATCATTTTAGAAAAATCACTGGTAAGTAGCAGGATAAGATTGTACTCACTTGATCCAAGTACTTTTCTGATGCCGATTTCTTTTTGCCTTTTTTCGGAAGTAAAAGCGACTAAACCAAACAGTCCTAAGCAGGATACTAGAATTGCGATTACTCCAAAAGCTTTCGAAAGATCAGCAATTTGTTGTTCTGACTGGTATAAAGCATCATATTCCTGGTCGAAGAATTTGAAATCGAAACTCAACCCCGGGTTATGTTCCCGGTAGATCTCATTGATCCGTTCAATTGTTCTTAATTCGTCCCCGCCGGCAATTCGTACCACAATGGACGATCCACCACTTCCAAGTTGTAGAAAGCAAGGCCTGATTTCTTTGTGTAAGGATTCGAAATGGAAGTTTTTCACTACACCTATTATCTCACGTTCCCGACCCCAAAGCGAAACGATCTTCCCTATAGGGTCTTCCAGCCCCATCGCTTCAATGGCTTTTTCATTGAATAAGATCTTCGTATTTTCATTTGAGCGCTCCGAAGAAAATGTTCGACCTGCTGCCAATTCGAATCCAAACGTTTCAATCAGGTCAAAACCTACTTCCAGGTTCCCAAATTGTATAAACTCATCTGGTCCCTTTCCTTCCCAGTCGATACCTGAGGTCGTGCCCATTCCACCTAAGAGATCATGTCCAAACATGCCTGCATTGATCACCGCAGATTCATTCTTTAACGCTTCAAGAAAGACCTCACTCGTTTTCTTAAGTTCGCCATCAGAGTTAAAATAGATTACATGATCCTTTTTGAATCCGAGGTTTTTATTTTGAATAAAATCAACTTGAGATGAAATGATCAGGATGGATGAAACCAGTAATATGGAAATGCAGAATTGAAAGATGACGAGACCTCTCCTTGCCCACAACTCTCCGATGGAGCCTGTAATTTTTCCCTTAAAGATTTTTATTGGATCGAAACCGGACAAATACAGTGCTGGGTAACTACCAGCTAGCACCGCAGTTAAAGCGCCAATGACGGCCACTGATCTGAGTAGGTCCCAGGTAATATCAACCTGGATGGCTTTTCCGGTCAAAGTGTTGAAGTAGGGAAGAACAAGTACTGAAATCATGACTGCTAGCCCAATAGCTATAAAAGTCATTAAAAATGCTTCAGTTAAGTGTTGGGCCATCAAGGATGCTCTTTTAGCTCCCATGGCCTTTTTCACTCCTATTTCCTTCAACCTCCTAGACGCGCGGGCAGTGGAGAGATTCATGAAATTGATGCAGGCAATGAGGAGTACCAACGTGGCAACGATTGAGAATATTTGGACATATTGTATTCTACCGCCTACAACAACCCCATTTTCATAGCTACCATTTAGGTAACGATCCGAATATTTCTGGAGAAATAATTTGTGACGATATCCTGTCAACTTGGTTGAAACATAATCTCTCAGGCGCTCTGACAGTTCAGTTGGATCTGCCTTTTCATTGAGCACTAAGTAAGTGCCTGGATCACTGTTTCCCCATTCCCTGATATGTGAATGATGTTTGAGAAAAGTCTCAAGCGTGAAGACAATGTCAAAGTTTTGCGTTGAATTCAGTGGTGGTTTTTTAAAAACACCGGTGATTTTAAATGACTGGTTGATGTCCTCTGAGGTGACTTCAATAATTTTTCCAACAGGATCTATTTCACTACCGAAAAGTCGCTCGGCAATTTCATCAGAGATAGCAACATTTTCTTCCGCAGCCAGCACCGTTGCCCTATCACCTCTGAGTAGCTCGAAGGAGAATACCTGGAAGAAGCGCTCACTGGCATATTGATCCAACACCTTTAACTTTTTGCCTTCGTATTGAATGATTCTGTCAGAGCCATAGGAGCCAACAGGAAGTACTGATGCGGCCATTTCTACTTCGGATATTTCATCCTCCAGGGACTGACCCAGTAGGGCAGGAGTGGGTTCAATGGTCATTATTCCATCGGGCATATGAATGTTGTGCATCACCTGGTAGATGTACTTTTCATGCATATGAAATTTGTCAACAGACAGTTCATCAGTGATCCATAAATAAATGAGGAAAACCGAAGCAAGGCCAGTGGATAGCCCAATAAGGTTGATTGTAAATGAAGTTTTGAAACGTTTAAAACTTCTAAATGCTAGTTTGACGTTGTGTTTTAACATGCCGTAATTGTTTATTCGATAGGTGCCATCGGCTGGCTTAATGATGCTTGGTCTGAAAAGAAGCAGCACATCTCTTATGAATTTCAGATCTGCTTTTTTCTTTCCACCATCTTTTATTCGCTCTTCATACAGTTCCATCAGGTCACCTTCGATGGGTTTTTGCAATCCGGGATGACAGAACCATTGGAAAAATTTAAGGAACAGTTTTGGTGGGCGATTCTTCATTTTAAGCAATAATGAATTTTACATCAAGCGCCACATCGGGAATTGAATCCCATAGCTGGTTCCTTGTTTCTTTTGAATGTTGCATGGCTTCTTTACCAAGTGCTGTGATTTTAAAGAACCGTTTAGGTCTCCCCGCTCGTTCGGGAGTCGCATCTGAGTCATGTGATCGGAGATACCCCTTATCTTCCAGTCTTTTGAGCGCAGATTGCAGGGCACCAACGCTTACCTTTCGACTCAGACGGGTTTCAATTTCTTTCTTAATAGAGACTCCGTATGCATTTTCATAGAGGATGCCAACCGTAAGCATTACCACTTCTTCAAATTCGCCTAATTGAAATTTTTTCATAACCAAATAATTAATTCCTATTCGTAGTATTTACGATGAAAGAAAAATTTGGTTATAAATTCCTATTCGTAGTAATATTTTTTTGATACTCACCGATCCATTCTAAGTATATTCAGGAAATGAAAGCAGCTACATTAGCAGAAATCAAAAGGGAACTGAAAACGCGTAATTCAGAAGAACTGTTGCAGGTGTGCCTTCGGTTGGGACGCTTCAAAGCCGACAACAAAGAACTTCTTACCTATTTGTTGTTTGAAGCTCAAGATGAGCGGAGCTATGTGCAGGCGATTAAGAATGAAATTGATGATTTGCTGGAAGAAGTGAATGTGAGTCATCTTTACTATGCTAAGAAGGGATTAAGGAAAATACAAAGAGTGCTGACCAAGAATATTCGATATTCCGGGAATAAGAACACTGAAGTGGAGACAAGGCTTTACTTCTGCCAGGCGATCAGGAAATCCGGAATTCCAATCGAAAAGAACACCTCCCTAACAAATCTGCTTAACAGGGAGATCCAACGAATTCAAAAAGCACTGGCTACACTGCATGAAGACATTCAAGCGGATTACCAATACGAGATAGAGAAACTTTAAACTTTGATGAATGCTTTTTATATAAATAGACTATTCATCTCTCAAGGATTGAACCGGATTCGCATTTGAAATTTTGAACGTCCTTGAGAAAACGGTTGCACAGGCAACAGTTAATACTATTCCCATAGGGATAGCGAACAACCAAAAATTAACATCAATTCGATAGGCATACTGATTCAACCACTTCTCTATAAGAAAATAGGTGATAGGCAGAGCAACGAGTGATGAAATCATGACAAGCCTGAGGAAATCGCTGGATAATAACGCTATGATTTGACTCACACTGGCGCCCAATACTTTTCGTATCCCTATTTCCTTTGCACGTTTGGCAACCGTGAAAGAAGCCAAACCAAATAGTCCTAGACATGTGATGATTATGGCAAATGTGCTAAGGACTGTGAATACAAGTTGAAATTCTTGGTCCGATTTATACTGAGAATCGAAATTCTGATCGAGAAAATAAAAGTCAAACTGGCTGTTTGGAAAATGGCGGGAGTATGTTTCCTGAAGTTGGTCGACCTGATAACGGACATCTCCCTGGCCTAATCTTACACTAAGATAATCTCCATACCATGGAGAGTGCAAAAAAATCATTGGGAGATGGCTGGACTTGGCGCTTATTTGGTGGAAATTCTTAACCACTCCCACAATCGTTATGTCTCTTCCCCAGAAATGTGCCTGCTTACCAATGGCATCAGCGGGGTCTGAAATTCCCCATTGCACTAATGCCTCTTCATTGACGATCATAGGTTCGATATTATTGGCCAGTGAGAAATTGTCGCCTACAATGAGTTCCATCTCCATGGCTGGGATGAAGTTTGAATCGATTCTGTAGATAAAGAAATTATTGCTTCTCTCTTCGATTGCATCGGTCAGATTGATGTTTGTGGTACTGGACATATCACTGGTGGGTTGTCCTGGCACAGACGTGGACAGTGAAACAATTTTGAATTGTGCACTTGATAGTAGGTCTATCTTAAAAGCACCAAAGCTATTTTTCATTTGCTGGCTATGCGGAGGTCGGAAGACAATAACATGTTCTGTATTCATGCCCTGATCTTTTTGTCGCATGTAATCGAGCTGTTCTGCTGCTGTAAAAGCCTGGATAAGTAGAAAGAGGGCAATGGAGAATTGGAAGATGACCAGCATTTTTCTTAGAAGAATTCCACGGGAGGAGTGTGAATATTTGCCTTTTAATACGGCTGCCGGCTGGAATGAACTTAGAACAAATGCAGGAAAACTTCCAGACAATAAAGTGCTTATAAGCAGGAGTGCGGAAAAGAGATACCAAAAAAATGCACTTTCAAAAATCTCATGATCCATGGACAACCCGGTCAGGTTTTTGAACCCGTCCCAGACCAGGGTGACAATTAAAAGTGTCGCGACTCCTGCCAGGAAGTTAATCGTGAGCGATTCAGTGAAGAACCGCATTCGTAATTGAAACATGGATGAACCAATCACCTTTCTTATTCCAACTTCCTTGGCCCTATCCAATGATTTG
>JANQEC010000018.1 GCA_028278585.1 Cyclobacteriaceae bacterium
GTCTTACAGTAAGCCCTGGTTTCATCGATCCTCACACGCATGCTTTGGGAGACCTGCAAAACCAGGAACGAAAACAGAACCTTAACTATCTCACGCAAGGAGTCACCACCGTTTTTGTGGGAAATGATGGTCGCGGACCTTTCAATATTGATGAAGTTGCCGGGAAACTTACTTCAGCTGGAATAGGAACCAATGTGGCTTTTTTTGTCGGCCATGGAACGATTCGTCAAGAGGTGTTGGGAATGAATGATGTCGCACCAAATGAGAAGGAGTTGGATCAAATGAAAGCCCTTGTTCGCAAAGGAATGGAAACGGGTGCCTTTGGATTATCAACAGGATTGTATTACTCACCCGGAAGCTTTTCTACGACTGAGGAAGTCATTGAGTTGACGAAAGAAATTGTTCCGTTCGATGGGATTTACGAGAGTCATATCAGGGATGAGAGTTCCTACAACATTGGATTGATCAATGCGGTGAAGGAAACGATTCAAATAGGAGAAGAATCCGGGGCTCCGGTTCATTTTTCACACATAAAGGCACTGGGAGTGGATGTCTGGGGTAAAAGCACGGATGTCATTCAACTTGTGGAAGATGCCCGTTCAAGAGGTGTTAAGGTAACCGGAGATCAATACCCATGGAAGGCTTCCGGAACAAGCATTCGTGGTGCGCTTGTCAACAGGTGGGTATCAGAAGGAGGTAGTGATCAGTATAAACAGCGAATCAATGACGCGGATTTGCTTCCGAAAATAAAGGCTGAAATCAAGGAAAACATCAGGAGGAGAGGAGGAGCAGAATCTCTACTTATTTCCGCAGGAGCGAAAGATGAAAGTATGATCGGGCTTACCCTTGCAGAGATTGCAGGTAAGATGGACCTGGATCCCGTAGAAACCGCACTAGCCATAGAAAGAAACGGTGGAGCAAGTGTCGCCTCATTTAATATGAATGAGGACGATATAATAAACTTTATGAAGCAAGATTGGATCATGACAAGCTCTGATGGATCTACCGGCCATCCAAGAAAATTCGCAAGCTTTCCTGAGAAATATTTGCGATATGTAAAAGAGAACCCGGTTTTAACGCTGGTTAATTTTATTCACAAAAGCAGCGCATTAACTGCTTCTACTTTTGGAATAGAAAGGAGAGGCAGCATCGAGGTTGGAAATTTTGCAGACATTATCATTTTCAATGAAGAAGAATACAAGCCAATGGCTAATTTTTCAGAACCTACCTTACTGTCTGAAGGTGTTAAACATGTGCTGGTGAATGGACAGTTGGCGATCGAGAACGGCAGCCCAACAAAAGATCTAAACGGAAAGGTTCTGAAAAAGAACGAATAAAAAAGGCTACTCCAAACAAGAGCAGCCTTAGTTATTATGTGTCCAAAGTCTGCGAAATGAGTCATTTGGTACACTTAATCATTTTCGTTGGTATTGGCTCAAATGATTAAGAGACCATTATGGTCATTTCAAACCAATTTTTTTAAGATCCCGGGAAGCCTGCATCAGCCATTACTTCCTTAATCTGATCCGTATGCCGCTTTGTATGCCCTGACATGAAAAGCACGACCTGGTACGCATCAACTTTTCCAAAAGGAAAATCGAAATACCTGTTGCGTAAATCGTCTTGTGATGACTTAACAAATTTCATGTTTTCCTTTCTTTTGTTTTTAAACTCGGAGAGCGATCCTTTGTAGTCGCCGAATTTACCCGTTGGCTCAAACTCAGGCCTGGTTTTTATCTTTTGCTCCCGGCTTTGTATGAGCCCGATGACCTGGTCGTCAGACATTTTTACTTCTGAACGAAGGGATGGATCAGGATCATTTTGCAGGGTCATTTGAACAATTCCGAAAATGTTGTTTTCAGAGATCGCTATGTGCTCAACACAATTGGCAATCGACCAGGCATCTTCTGTGGGTTTGTAGTTAAGCTGCGCTTCAGAAAGCCCTTTCACGGTTTTTAGTAATTCTGCATTCGTTGTTTTGAGGTGTTCCATAGCCTTGCTACGTTCCTCGTCTGTAAGAGTAGCTTGAGCAATTGCAAGGCTTCCAATCAATGCAACGCCCATAAGAGATAGTAGTAATCGTTTCATCTTTATTGTTATTTACTTAGCTGACGAATGACCAAATTAAATTTGGACACTCATTTATCTTCTTAAAATGAAATTTATTATCAATATACTTCTATTTTTGATGCTTACCTTAGAAAAACCAGAAACTATGGAAGATGAACCAGTATCATTTTTGGCTCTTGGCGATTCCTATACCATTGGTGAGGCGGTTGCGGAATATGAAAGATGGCCATCACAATTGGTAGAGCGACTCAGGAAGGAAGAAATTCCCATCGAAGACCCGCGAATAATAGCAACAACGGGATGGACAACTGATGAATTGATCGAAGGTATTGAAAAGACAGGTGTTAAAAGAACGTACGACCTGGTTACCTTATTGATCGGTGTAAACAATCAATACAGGAACTACCCGGTGGATCAATACGAAAAAGAGTTTGAGGAATTGCTGATCAACTCAATACGATATGCCGCAGGTATTTCTGAAAATGTATTTGTCATTTCCATTCCTGATTATGGGTTTACACGTTTTGCCAAAGAAAAAGGACTGGACGAATCAAAAATTGCCTCAGAGCTCGATACCTATAATTCGATTGCCAGGAAAATAACTGCATCAAAAAATGCAAGTTTCATTGATATTACGCCGGGCTCAAAAAATGCAAAACTCGATCAATCGTTGATCGCAAAAGATGGACTGCATCCATCCGCTCAAATGTATACCGGGTGGGTTGATGTCATGTACAACTCAATATATGACAATCTTTCCACAAGATAATTCTACTAAAACCGTCAAATTAGCGTTGATCTTTAAGTTGTATTAAAATAGTCCTAATTTAGAGGGCTAATCATCGTGATTGCCTGATTATCGTATGCTGAGATATTTACCAATTGTAGGCCTGTTGGTGCTGATGGGTTGTAGGGACAAAATTATTTGTGCTGCTTTTCAGAGTACCTATATTTTGGATGATTCTACCCGGAACGCCTATTACTCATACGTATGGCAACTCGATGAGGCGACCCG
>JANQEC010000019.1 GCA_028278585.1 Cyclobacteriaceae bacterium
TCCTGAAGGTGGGGATGAGGGCGGAGACGTTTGTTTCGCGGGTTTACCTGAAGACATGATCGCGATAAAAGATAACTATACTGCCCAATACCTGAAAGACAAGCTATAGAGCTATTCAGACTGGATTAAATATTTTTTCATCCGATAACTGATTCTGCCAAGGTTGGGTGAGATTTCCGGGTTGCTTTCGATCATTCCCGATAGAAATCCAATCGATTTGTCTTCAAAACCCAGAATTTTGGCAAGCTTCTCACAGAATTTGATCTCATTGAGAAGCACCTTCCCGTCAATCTTCATCAGTTGGACCACATCTATAAGGATATTGATTTTATCATCATAACTCAAGTCCCTGACAAATTCTTTGGCTTTGCCCTTCGTGTTTAGAATTTCTTTCAATTCATTGGAAGAAACCCCGTCAAGATCAGCCAACCTAAGAATAAATTGCTTTTCAGCTGGATCAAATTCACCATCGGCCTTAGCGATTCCGACTAAGGCCTTAAACTTCAGTACATTGTTCATGAGTCATAGCCGGTTTAACTCATCAAGTTAATACAATGGAAGTATATACAGCCTCCATCACCATGACAATTTGTATCATTGCAGTCCCAAAACATGTACCCAAAATGAGAAAACAAATAGTAGCTGGAAACTGGAAAATGAATTGCACAATAGATGAGGGGAAAAGGCTTGTATCCGAAGTTGTACAACTCATGCAGAACGAAATACAAAACAATGCTGAGGTTATCTTCATCCCACCATACATTCATTTGACTAACTTGAGCGAACAACTCCTCACCAATGACACGCTTTACTTAGGAGCTCAGAACTGCCACCAAAATAAAAGTGGAGCATATACTGGTGAAGTTTCTGCTACGATGATCAAATCATGTGGTGCAACACATGTAATTATTGGCCACAGTGAGCGGCGAGAGTATTTCAGTGAATCCGATGCACTTCTGGCCGAAAAAGTCAATACGGTTTTGGAAAACGATTTGACACCTATTTTTTGTTGTGGTGAGCGACTGGAATCAAGGGAAGTTAATACACAGGAAGCGGTGGTGGGAGAACAGGTACGAAATGCTTTGTTCCATCTCTCAACAGAAGAGATTGCAAAAATGGTAATTGCTTATGAACCCGTTTGGGCAATCGGCACTGGCAAAACAGCCTCAGCAGAACAAGCCCAGGAAATGCACGCTTTTATTCGTGAGACCATAGCTGAAAAATATTCAAATGAAATTGCCGATTCTATTTCTATTTTATATGGAGGAAGTGTGAAACCTGAAAACGCCACAGAGATTTTTTCACAACCTGACGTAGATGGTGGGCTTATAGGAGGAGCCAGTTTGAAATCAAGAGATTTTGTAGACATAGTCAAGGCTTTTGATTGATATTCATGGATTTCATTACCATTTCGGTCAAGTGTCCTTCTGATTTAAGTGATGTCATTATAGCAGAGCTGTTTGAAATTGGATTTGATTCCTTTCAGGAATTTGACAATGGTTTTGAAGGAAGCTGTGAAACCTCCTCATTTTCAGAAGCCGCTGCAAAAGAGGTAATAAAAAAATATCGGGAAGTTTCTTATTCGCTGAAAGAGGAAGAAAAAGTTAACTGGAACAAAGAATGGGAAAAAAACTATGATCCCATCCAGGTTGACAATAAATGCCTTGTAAGAGCGACATTTCATCAACCCGATCCATCCATGGAATATGACATTGTTGTCAACCCAAAAATGTCGTTCGGAACCGGGCATCATGCCACCACATACCAAATTCTTTCATACCAAATGACATTGGACCATCAGGATAAAAAGGTACTGGATGTAGGCTGTGGCACTGGCATTCTTTCCATCATGGCAGCAAAACGAGGTGCTTCTGAGGTAATGGCCACAGACATCGATGATTGGTGTATTGAAAATAGTCAGGAAAATTTTTCGTTGAATCAAGTAATAAATATTCAATTAAAAAAGGGACAGGTTGATGTGGTCAGGGATTTTAAGTTCGATATTGTGATTGCCAACATCAATAAGAATGTATTAATGGATCAGGTCAAAACATATTCATCTCTACTTAATGACAATGGCTACCTTTTGTTGAGTGGATTTTACAAAGCAGATGTGCCGGATTTAATTCATGAAAGTAAAAAACATGGGCTTTTAAGTAAATATGAAACCACCAAAGAGGACTGGGCAATGGTGGTTTTGACTAAACCGAAAGTCTAAAACTAACGTCTGTTCAGTGTGGACTGTTCACTATTTAGATATCTTTAAACAATAATGCGATCGCCTGTTTTCATATTATTTCTAGTCTTGCTGACTTTTTCAGAAGTGCTGGCCCAGCGCCTTTCGGAAGATAAGGCTGAATTCAGAGCTCAGGCGATATCCAGGCTTCGTGCAGTTGGAACTGAGGCGGCCATAAAAATAGGATTTGATTTTCAAAATGCATGGGATGGAAAATTTACCTCTGCTCAGCAAGATCAGATCCATAAAATAGCATTAAGGATGCAAAGAAAGGGATACCAGTTCTACCCTTTTTTCTATCACTACTTTAGTTATCTCGCCTACTCAGTAGCACAAGAAAATCTTCAGCGTGACGAGCTGAGTAACCTTTTGGATATTAATGAACAGGTACTTGAAACACTACCTAAAAAGGAGTATGCAGATTTTGTTTTTGGATTAAACATCTATTTTGCCAGAAGATACCTGAGTCTCGAAAAAACCCTGTTTGTGCAAGCCCCCGGAGGGACTTACTCATTCAAATTACTGGATGAATTAATAGAAATTGAGGATGATCCGTATGCCAACGAAGAATACATTGAAGAAGATACGTCCGGTTTTATCACCGATGAAGAATTAGCAGCTTTAAATGCACAACCGGTGGATTCTCTCTCAGATCCCTGGGCCACCAATAATGATCCGTGGGGTGATAATAACAACGACCCGTGGGCCACCAACAATGATCCGTGGGGTGACAACAATAACGATCCGTGGGCAACCAATAATGATCCATGGGGGGATAACAACAATGACCCCTGGGCCACCA
>JANQEC010000080.1 GCA_028278585.1 Cyclobacteriaceae bacterium
TTCTATCTGTGTAGAGCCTAAATGAACATTCGTTAGAGGGTGAAAGTAAAAATCATGCTCATCACGTATCTCTTCATTATAATATTTTTCTATAAATGCTTTTTTCTGTGAATACACATCTTCTGGTGAAGCTCCTTCCTTTAACAAGACCCACGTTTGGAAAAACCGAGTGTCCCAGTTGTTGAAAAAGCGCTGAAATCCTTCCGACATTTGATTTTTATCAATGACATAGATCTCTTTAAACTGATAGGTTGAATTCCTTGGCATGTCCTTTAGAATTGCCAAAACCTCAGCAGGTCCAAACCGGGCCTGATCCACAACCTCTCCCACCACATCAACTTTTCCAAAAAGTGTCATTGCAACATCCTTAGTAAGGATTATTCCTGCTGGTCCCTCAAAATCTTTCATGGGGTTGCCATCAATAAATTCAAAATCCAAAATGTTGAAAATGCCCCTGGTTACTAGCGCCCAATCACGGTCAGCAATTCGGATATCACCTTTGGCCAACACCTGGGATCCAAAGTAAGACATTTGTGCGGTTTCTTCCACGGCAGGGAAGTCAGCCTTTAAAGCATCTGCCAGAGGATTAGCAACAGAAAGGTAATGGTGCAAGCCATCGTCCTCCATACTTCTTTCAACTACTCTGTATACCCTGTCTTTTTTTGAATGGTAAGCATCAATATTCAGCTCGTCATGCACAAACATCAAAATGAAGAAGAGAATGGCGAAACCCATTCCAAGGCCAAGTATATTAACAATGAAGTGCACTGTCTCCTTCCTAAACCGCCGGAAGTAGATCTTTGTATAGTTCTTTAACATGTTCATAGTCCAATTATTTGTTTGAGTTTTTCTAAGATTGATTAAGCGAAAGGATCGAAATACATTCCACACAAAAAAGAGATTGGCTGATCTTATTGAACTTCTTTTTCGGATGTGAAAAAGCTCAAATAAGTCACCCTCTATTTCTGCGAGATATTCGTCCCTGCAGTACCATCGCAAAAACCTGATGGCCCATTTCGGTGGTTCTAATTCCGACATTAAACTCGTGAAAAAGAGATTTGCGGGATCTTGTTGTAAATCCTGGAACGCAGATCATTTTGTGCATCCAGCACCTGTTTTCCATATGCGGTGACCACATAATATTTCTTTCTTCTGCCTCCTCTTTCTGCCGTAATCCCACCTTCCCTTGAGTTGACAAACCCCTTTTTTTGCAGGCGCTTTAGTGCAACATGAATGGCGCTGATATTGATCTTTTTCTTTGCCTCAGCAGTGAGAAATTCCAAGATAGAAACACCATAGGCCGTATCATGTTGAGCAGCAACAGACAACAAAACGAGTTCTTCAAATTCGCCTAATTGATAATCCATGGTTCAATTTTTATTTGCTTAACAAACGTGAATATAATATATATGTTTCATTTTTGTTAAGTAAATAGAATTAAGGAGTTTTAACCACGATGGACACGAAGGATGCCGCAAAGAACACGAAGTGTTTGGCTACTAATGTGTGATCTCCCCGCCGTGATCTTAGTGAATTCTCCGCGTACTTTGTGGTTGGGAAATTTACTCTGACCCTGTAAGAATATCTGTTCCCAGGTATTTCATTTCCGGCAAAGTATACCAGCTGCGTTTTTGAGGGATTTTAATTCCATTGACTGTGATCTCATCCTCGAGTGTAATTAATTCCCCTTTACCGGTATCTTCATCTTTATAGAACTTATACTGGAGCATTCGACCAGACGATTGGTCGAAATGGAAATACCATGTATCCTCTTCATAAACCACTCGAAGGACATGACACTTAATTCCATTCAATGTTTCTTCCTCTACGTCCCGATCGAAGGGAGTTCCTTCATCATAAAGTTTCATTGGAAGGCCCCACAAATACAGGTAATAGTTTCGCATTCTCAACGCCCTGGCTTCATCGTGATCACCAACCAATACTTTCGAAGACTCACCCAAGATTTCATACACGTTCTCATCGTTTCTGTTGATCTTCATATAGCTCCTGGTATTATCGATCACGACTGTTGTTTTCCTATCATCACCGGATGGTCGTGTTTCGGTGAAGAGAAGCGTTGCATTCAGTTCCTTCCATTTTCCATTCGGATCATGGTAACTAGCAGCCTTGTCAAGAACTTCATATGGGGTGATTTGTGAAAATCCGGGAGCAGATAAAGCGACCAGAAGCAAAATGAGAAGTTTTTCCATTTTTTCCAATTTAGGTATTTTCTGCAGAAGGTTCGCTCATCACATAGCTCTTCAACGATTGGTACGCAAACACAAGGCTGATCAAACCGATTAATGTGGCAAGAATGAAAGGTGCTCCGGGAAAGTAAATATCATTCTCAGGTTTCGTAAAAAAACTAAAAATCCCGGTCATTAAGGGAGCTCCGATGATAGCGGTAACGATCATTGTGCTCGCCAAACCACCCTGAAGTTCGCCCTGGGCATTTTTCGGTATTTGACCTGACATGATGGATTGTACAGAAGGGCCTGCCAAGCCACCAAACGCGTACGGTACGATGATGGCATAAACCATCCAGGATTGTGTGGGCCAGGCCAGCATAAATAAGCCGGATATGTTGAAGAACAGGCCCAAATAAACGGCTTTCACTTCAACTATTTTCTACACCACCGGGCCGACTACTCCACCTTGCACAATAGCAATCATCACCCCCACAAACATCAACGACAGACCTATATCCTGAGGCGACCAATCAAATTTTTCCTTGGTGTAAAAGGCCCAATTAGAATGCGTGGCATTGGCTGCTATATATATAAGAAATAGACAAATGATCAAACCCACAATCGTCTTGTATTTGAAGAGGCTCTTCAGTGTTCCAAATGGGTTAGCACGTTTCCACTCGAAAGCGCGCCTGTTTTCCATTGACAGAGATTCTGGTATAATAAAATAGCCATATAGCCAATTGAGCAGAGATAGACCCGCTGCCGCAAAGAATGGAATTTTTGTCCCCATTTCTCCAAGAAACCCTCCAATGGCCGGCCCGATGATGAATCCTAATCCAAAGGCAGCCCCAATCATCCCAAAATTTTTAGCTCTATCCTCGGTGGTACTGATATCAGCTATATATGCATTCGCAACCGTGACACTACTACCACAAATCCCGGAAATCATCCGAGCAATAAATAGCCAGGCAAGTGTTGGAGCAAAGGCAATCACAAGATAATCGATTCCTAATCCAAAAAGTGCCAACAGAAGAACAGGCCGTCGCCCCAATTTATCACTTAGCCCACCCAATACAGGAGCGAAGAAAAATTGCATCACCGCATAAGTTGCAGCCAGGGTGCCACCTATAATGGCTGCCTTAGAATTGTCAACATCTGCCAATTCCACAATAAGGTTTGGAACGATTGGAATGATTAAACCAATGCCTACGATATCAATTAAAACCGTTATAAAAATGAAGCTGAGCGCGGCGTTCTTTTTCTTCATGTGGCCGAAGATATTACATTCATTGGAATTTATATTTTAAACAAAAATTAATGATATTCGTATCTTTTTGTTAAACAAAAATTAATGATATGAATCTTCAGCTTGGAGTTCTGGAGGAAATGATCCTCATTATCCTTTTAATGAAAGATGAAACGTATGGAGTTGATATTGCTAAAGAATATGAATCTCAGTTAAATCAATCCATTTCACTCCCAGCAATCCATGTTGTATTGAAGCGCCTGGAAAAAAAGGACCTGGTTACCTCCAAAATGGGTGAACCTACTGCAGAAAGAGGTGGCCGTAGAAAGCGCATTTACCAGGCGACCAACAAAGGATACGAGGCTGCTAAATATTTGCAGCATAAGCGGAGTGAAATGTGGAAGGTGATTCCTGCAATGAATTTTGTATTTCAGTGAATTCCAAGCAGTACCATCCACCGGCCTGGGCAGACAGGCTTTTAAATTATTTCTGCCGACAGGACTATGCAGATGAAATTCTTGGTGATTTGCACGAAGCATTTTATTGGCGACTTAAAGAAAAAGGACCAACAAAAGCAAAAGCAAGATTTACCTGGGAAGTCATTAAATCTCTTCGACCCAAAAACTTAAAATCATTTTACCATTTATCTCTTAATACCATGATCTTCAGAAACTACATCAAAATTGCTTTCAGGACTTTGCTTAAGAGGAAATCTACCTCCTTCATCAATATCTTCGGATTATCTATTGGCGCGGCAGCTTTTGTTTTGATTTTTCTTTATGCCTATCAAATCATTTCGTTTGATGATCATCACCAAAACAAAGAACGAATTTTTCTTGCCTATAAAGAGCGAATAACTCCTGACGGGATACAACCAACTTATGATACCTGGATCCCAATGAAAGACCGTTTCTTGAGTGACTACAGCCAGGTAAAGGAAGCAGCCAGAATTTATGAAACTGATTCGAGGGTAATAAAGAACAATCAGTACATCGAAGAAGATATGATGTATACGGATGAGTCCTTCTTTGACATATTCAGTTTTTCACTTCTACATGGGAATGAAAAAAGGGTATTTGCGGATATGCAATCGGTGGTTTTAAGCTCAGAGATGGCCATGAAGTATTTTCAGAAAGAAAACGCAATTGGCGAAATAATGGAGATCTTTTTACCTGATGAAGACACCATATTGCTTTACCAGGTTTCGGCAGTTCTTGATAAGTACCCCGTAAACAACTCTTATCAACCCAGCCTGATCATTCCAATGGAGAGTATTCCTGTGTACCCTGAAATTGCAAACAATTGGTCATCGTCATTTCTGGAGACTTATGTTTTGCTGGATCGCAAAGAGAGCTGGATGGACCTGGAAGCAGCATTTCCGGATTTGATCGAAACGCTGTGGGGATCGGAGGTAAGAGATAACACCAATTTCAAACTTTTACCTTTTGATGCGTATTATGATACCTTTCTTGGCAATAAAAATGATGCTTACACGCTACTCTTTATTGGGTTTGGTATACTTCTGATAGCTGCAATTAATTTCATGAACTTGTCCACCGCGCAAGCTTCACAGCGAATGAAAGAAATCGGACTTAGAAAGGTTCTTGGCGCCATCAGAGGACAACTTAGAACGCAGTTTATAACAGAGGCATTCGTTACGTCACTTTTTGCTATTGTTCTGGGTCTTATCCTGGTTTTTTTCATTATTCCTTACTTCAATGACTTTTTCGATGTATCAATCTCCTTCGGTATGTTTAGTCTGTTGCAGATTATTGCTTTCTGCGCAATCTTGGCGATAGCTCTTGGGATTCTTAGTGGAAGCTATCCGGCAGTTTATCTTTCATCCATGAAATCCATCGATGCTTTGCAACAAAAAATGGGATTCGGGGGATCTGTCAACTTCCGAAACATCCTTGTAGTGCTACAATTCTCAATTGCACTTTTTCTGATCACGAGTGCCATTCTGATCCGAAATCAGATATCGTTCATGACCAACAAAAACATGGGTTTTGATACGGAAAGTACGATAACGTTCGTTGCTTCAGCCGCTGATTTCACAGATCGCGAGCAAGGGATTGTAAGGCTAAATACTTTCAAAGAAGAGCTTAAAAATAAATCTTACATGACCGAAGTGGCAATGAGTAGGGCAGTTCCAACAAACTGGACGCGCAGTTTTACATTTGTCCGTCCCGATGGCTGGAATGGTGATCCGCTTCGAATGAGATATACCTATGTGGATGCCAACTTCTTCAATGCGTACAGTATCAACTTAAAATACGGCAATCACTTTCTTCCTGATTCTGAAGGCAATCAACGTGAGTCGGTGATATTGAACGAGGCGGCAATGAAGGCTTTTGAATTTGATCCTAACGAACAAAATGTTATTAAGATCGGGGACAGACGGATAAATGTGGTAGGGGTTGTGGAGGATTTCAATTTTGAATCGTTGCAAATAGAGATCGCTCCGACACTTATTTTTCATCGAACTGGCGAGCATCCCGTCCATCGTTTTATTAGTTGCAAAATGAACATGACGAATCTACCTGAGAAAATCGAAGAAATTGAGGACAAATGGAATGAGCTTGGGTCTACGAATGACTTTACTTACTATTTTATGAGTGAACAGGTTCAGCGTCTATATGAAGCCGAGAAGAGGTACTTGGGATTAGTAACCATGTTTTCTGCACTTGCAATTGTCGTGGCATGCCTGGGCCTCTATGGACTTACCCTTTTCATCATTGAAAAGCGTCGTAAAGAAATTAGTATTCGAAAAGTGCTTGGAGCTGAAATCAGTGGAATACTTCAACTCATATTTAGAGATTTTACCAAATGGGTCGTGATTTCCTTTATCCTAAGCGTTCCGTTCGTATTGTTTTTCATGACCGACTGGTTGGAAGGTTATCACTATAGAATCCCTATTTCGTGGATTACTTTCGCGATTACTTTGGCACTGGTATTTTTATTGGTAATTATGACCGTAGGTTATCAGTCTTTGCGTGCAGCTTCATCGAATCCGGTTAATCACTTGAAGGACGAATAGATTATTCAAATTTGATTTGCTTCGACAAGCGATTAAATCTCCAAATATGAAAAATGGCAGCTATGGTCAATCCTATGCATAGTGCATACCAGACTCCATTGACGCCTAGCTCCAGCCAAAAGCCAAGAACATAGCCAAAGGGGATTGCAATTACCCAGAAAGCGACAAATGTGACAATGGTCGGAATTTTCACATCGGTAAGTCCACGCAATACGCCAAGGCCTACCGCTTGTAAACCATCAGAGATTTGGTAAGCAGCCGCAATTATTATCAGAAAAGAAGCAATGGAACGCACTTCTTCGTCTTCGATATAAAGTGCTGGCAGGGCGTCTCTCAAAAAGATTAATAGAATGCCGCAAAAAGCCATAAAAACAGCAACCATTGCCAGGCTTGAGAAGCCAGCAATTCTTAAATTTTTTCTGTCTTTAAAGCCTACTTGGTTCCCTATTCTTATCGTGGATGCAGCAGCAAGTCCTGTAGCGGCCATGTAGGTGATGGCAGATAGATTCAATGCAATGTTGTGGGCAGCCAACGCCGCAGGGCTGATCCACCCAACCATAATTGCGGCGGTAGCAAAGGCACCCACTTCGAATATGTACTGCATTCCGGAGGGGATACCAATTTTTAGCAATCGCCTAATGATCGTTAAATCAAACTGCCACTTAAATCCTGTACATTTCTTTCGGATTAGGAATACAATTAATAGCGCCATTGCGACTCTTGAAAGAAGTGTGGCGTAACCAGCGCCGTTCAATCCCAGAGGTTCAAATCCAAATTTTCCATAAATCAGAATGTAATTCAAGCCAACATTCAGCAAATTGGCTATCACAGACACGATCATAGGAGATAAGGTATCGGATTGCCCCTCTGAAAATTGACGGAACGTTTGAAAGATCATTATTGGAAAGAGTGAGAGCGAGACAATAACAAGGTAAGGCTCTCCTGCAATTACCACGTCTGCATCCTGACCAAAGTATTCCAGGAAATTACTTGCAAAAAGTCCGATCAAGACCAAAATAACTCCCAACGCCATATTCATAGCCAATCCACTTTGAAGAAAGGAGAGGAGCTTAGGTTTATCACTGGGGTTGGTTGCAGCAACTACCGGCGTAATAGAATAACTGACTCCGATTCCAAAAAGCATCAGTATATGGAAAAAGATCCCAGCAAAGGTTGCAGCAGCTAACGGAATTACTCCGACTCTTCCAACCATGACGCTATCAGCCACACTCACCATGATGTGACCAAGTTGGCCTACAACAACAGGTGTAGCTAGTAAAACATTCTTTCTTAAATGGTCTCGAAGTGTCATGCTTTCTTTAAGATGCCGCAAGGTAGTATCTTAGCTGAATAACCGCCCAATCATGAGACAGATTCTATTCATTCTGCTTGTAAGTACAAGCTCGTCACTACTTGCTCAAAAAATTGCTATAACCTTAGATGATCTTCCTTTTGGATATTCCGGAGGGTTTACAGATGATCAGAAGATAGAGGCTTTTGACAAAATCCTTCATACCCTTAAAAAGCACAAAGTGAGGGCTACATTGTTTGTTACTTCTGGTAACATGAATGAGGTTACGAAAGTCATTCTTGATAAGGCAGTGGCCGAAGGACATCAATTGGGGAATCACACCAACAATCATTATGACCTAAACAAAGTATCTGCAGAAAAGTATATTGCTGACATTGATTCCTGTCAACAATTGGCTGAGAAATGGATCAATTCGAACTATTTCCGATATGCCATGCTTCATCGCGGAAATACCAAAACGAAAAGGGATTCCGTCTACTCCTACCTTGAAGAAAAAGGGTTTTTGATTGCTCCGGTCACTATTGATAACAACGAATGGGTATACAATCGTGGCTATAGCCTTGCCATGAAAATTGGAGATCAGAAAAACATGGATCAAATAGCCAAGGAGTATTTGTATCATATGAAGGAGGTAACGGCGAGATACCAGAAATTGAGCTTACAATTAACTGATAGGGAAATTCCACAAATTCTGCTGTTGCATTCTAATCCAATCAATGCTGATTACCTGGGAAAGCTACTGGACTGGTATAAAAAAGAGGGATGGGAATTCGCAACACTTGATGAAGTGATGAATGATGAGTTTTATAACATAGAAGACAATTACATAGGACCTTATGGTTTTTCCCAGTTGGATCGAATCAAAAGATCCAAAAAATCCAACTGAATCCTGTTCACAATTTCAGTATCCTGGCCAACTTGTAGATAGCGGCTACACTTAAGCTATCTGTAATTTCTCCTGTATCACACATTGCAATCGTTTCTTTGAATGGTAGCTTCCTGACCTCCAGTTCTTCTGTCTCTTCAAACTGCGTATCTCCCTCTTTCAGGTCTTCAGCCAGATATGCATACCCCACTTCATCTGTCACAGAGTTCGAGGTGTGAATTTTTAGTATTTCTGTCCATTTGGTGGCCTTCAAACCCGTTTCTTCCTTCAATTCTCTTTGTGCAGATATTAGTTTATCAATCCCTACTTGACCACCGCCCATTGGAATTTCCCAGGAATATTCATCCAATGTATATCGGTATTGGCCTACCAGCCAGGTATTCTTTTCGTAATCCAAAGGAATTATGCCGAGTGCGAAATTTTTGAAATGTACTTTCCCATAAATGCTTTTTCCCCCACCCGGGTTCGTTACGTCATGTTCGGTGAGGGTAATCCATGGATTGGTGTAAATCTCATTTGAAGAATGGGTCTTCCAGGGGTTTTCCATTAAGCAGTATGTACAGAAGGTCTACAATGATTTTTTTTCGGTCTACAAATACTATATGGACAGCAAATCCATTTGACATTCACTGTCACAAATATTTTAGTTGCAATCTCAATTTTCTATTTAAATAATTCAAGCTACATAAAAAATTAAGCAAAAATGAAATTGAATAGACTTATGCCAACACTATTTTTTTTAATACTTATTCTCTTTTCATCCTGCGAGGAAAATCTTAACTGTAGAGATTGTGAAAGTGATCGGCCGGTAGGCGGATCTCCAACCGACAATGATTCACAAGATGACAACCACGAAGAGGACGATGGTGGTGAAGATGATGGATGAGACTATGTAAACAATTATTCTGTTTTTAAACCCAGCTCTTTTCTTATCGCACGATCAGAATTGCTGTTCTGACCCCAATAAGCAGATTTCATTGTATTTATTCGTTTGGCAGTAGTGGTCAACCGTTCTGGTTTCCCAAACCCACTCATATAGGTTTCTTCCCACCCCAGGATCTCATATGGAAAAACGCTATTGAAGTAAATAGTTAGCGTTCTATTTTCATACTCAAGTGAATATTTCGAATGACCTCCTTCTTCAAAATCTGAGCTTTCGACTTCTTCTAACCTGGCTTCAGCATTTTGAGATTTTGCTTCCTGGTGTCTCAATCTTAAATAAAACGTTCCGGGAATAATGTTGATTTTTCCAATTGGAAGCCCATTGGGGTTTAGTCGAATTCTGGTCCAGATCTCATCTTCCAATATAGTCTTAGGAACTTTTACATCTACGTCACCTTCCGATTCGAAATAAGAAAAACCTCTGAATCGGTAGTTGTTTTCTTCAAGATTTAATTGTGCGAATGTATGTCCGCACCATTCTTGAGACGAAGTGGTGACTTTCAGAATATCAGGATGTTTATCTTCCGAAACAGGTGTGAAGGTGGAGGACATCATGGAATAAGGATAGATGCCTGTGAGAAATTTCTTGCTGAAATTCAATTTCATCACACTGATGTTATCGGCACTTTTATTTCGCCAATTATCCAGCTTTACCTGCTTCGATCTGGAGAATGGCTCAGTGACAAAAACCAATACAGCTTCTCCGGAGTGAATTTCACCATAACGAGCTTGCTGCAATTCAAAACTTGTAAGCTCAGCTTCACCAGCATACCAATAGTTATTGAACCCAACTGGTTTTTGATATGACTTGTTTTGTGATTGAGTGGAAGTGCATGCCGCCAAAATCAAAATGGCCGAAATGATAGTGAGGTACTTCATGGCAACTGGTATTTATAATATAAAACCAAGTTACAGCGATTGGTTCCATTTTTTGACTGGAAGTTCTAATATTTGAGGTTTCAATTGAATAGGTAATAGATCCTCAAATCAAAGGCGATTGGATAACTCTCCCCCGAACCATCATTTGTCGATGCAAAACCGCTGGCTCGTGGGTTGGCACTTAGCGTTCTACCTCTTATGTTCGACAACTCCACCGACTTATTTCTACTTCCCAACCCTACCTTGAACATAAAACCTATCTTTTTTGATATGGTATCCATGTAACCGTAGAATAAATGAAAGCTTGTAACCTTTCGATCATAATCCAGTGAAGTAAAATCATGATAAAGTTCATCTGGTTGAGTCAAGATCGTCCCATCTTTTAAGTTAGATGAATGGGATAAATGTGCGTATTTGACTGAGATGAAATGCTTGGGGTGCACCATATAGATTAATTCAGGTCCTATTTCAAAACTCCTGTAGTTATGCTGAATGCTATAACGTCGACCAACTTTAATTCTAGCTTCCGGACTTACAAAAGTTGAACCAAAACCCAATTCAGTACCTACATAAAGATTTTTAGCTATTGGAGTATAAATCCCGGCTTTCCATCTTGGGGTAATGCCCACAAATGGTGAAATGAAATTAAAGGTCACATATGATTGTTGCTTTCTAGGCGCATTGGATTGACCAATGGACTCTAAACCTAAAGTGATTAAAAAAGCAAGGATTAGATAGTTAGGTTTCATTATCAGTGGTAAGTGAATGCTTGTATTTATTAGTATTGATAAAAGGTAAAACCCCTCATAAATTTTGCAATTTTTTCAAAACCATTCCATTGTCAACAACTTAAAAAAGTGACGTCACTTATTTTTTGAATTCCAAATACCTCCGCATGCCTGGGTTAATTTTACAAAGATGAATTACCTGTCCGTTGAAGAGCTCACCAAGAGTTACGATGAAAAACAATTGTTCAATACGATCACTTTTGGTCTGGATCAGGGCCAAAAAGCGGCACTGGTAGGCATTAATGGTTGTGGTAAATCCACCCTCCTTAAAGTGATTGCGGGCATTGAAGCTCCCGATAGCGGAATTATTTCCTTTCGAAAAGGACTTAAAGTATCCATCCTCCGTCAGCATCCGGAATTCAAAAAGGAGGAAAAAATTTCTGAAGCTATTTTCACTGAAGATAAAGAAGAATTAAATCTCATTAGGGATTATGAGTTGGCCCTTTTGAAAACAGAAATGGATCCTAATAATGCTCCGGACTTAACTCCCCTGATTGAAAAAATGGATGCACTAAATGCATGGGAATACGAGCATCAAATAAAAACATTGTTGGGCAAGCTGGGACTGTATAACCTTGAACAACGGATGGGTGACTTGTCAGGAGGACAGAGGAAACGTGTGGCCCTAGCCCAGGCGTTGGTTACAAATCCTGATTTTCTGATCCTGGATGAACCTACTAACCACCTCGATCTTGAAGTAATTGAATGGTTGGAAAACTACCTGGCTACTCAAAACTTAACCCTGCTTATGGTGACTCACGATCGATATTTTCTGGACAGGGTTACCAGCGAGATCCTCGAGATTGAAAACGGAGATCTTTATCGTTATAAGGGCAATTACAGTCATTTTCTGGAAAAGAAAGCAGAACGTCAAGAGATGGAGGCTGCAACTGTTTCCAAAGCGAAAAACCTGCTTAAAACGGAGCTGGAATGGATGAGGAGGCAACCGAAGGCCAGGGGAACGAAGGCCAAGTACCGTGTTGATGCATTTCATGACTTAAAGAAAACTGCCAACAGTGGAAAAAGTACCTCTCAAATGGAGGTCAACTTAAAAGGCGAGCGACAGGGAAAGAAAATCCTGGAACTTGAACATGTTTCCAAGTCGTATGAAGGATTTCAGTTAATTGAAGATTTCAGTTATGTCTTCAAACGAAAAGAGCGAGTCGGGATTATTGGGCCGAATGGAGTAGGAAAATCAACCTTTCTGAACATTCTGTCTCAAAAAATTCAACCCGATACTGGAAAGACTGACATTGGGCTTACAACCAAATTTGGATATTATACACAAGATGAAACCATTTTCGATCCCAATAAAAAGGTTCTGGATATTGTAAAAGAAGTAGCCGAATACATCAAGCTTGATAATGGATCGGAGATCACTGCTTCTCAGTTGCTCAACCAATTTTTATTTCCACCGAAGATGCAGCACAATTTTGTAGGTAAATTGAGTGGTGGAGAAAAAAGAAGGCTTCAATTGCTGCGTGTTTTAATGGCTAATCCGAATTTTTTGATTCTTGATGAACCTACCAATGATCTCGACATCATGACGCTAAATGTTCTGGAGGATTATTTACAAAACTTCAGTGGATGCCTGGTGATTGTTTCACACGATCGCTATTTCATGGATCGACTGGTTGATCACTTGCTGGTGTTCAAGGGAAATGGAGTAGTAAAAGATTTCCCTGGTAATTATTCAGACTACAGAAATGAGATCGGATTGCCGTTGATGGAACCGTCTCAAACAAAACCAGGGAAGAAAACCGTCACCAAAAAAGAAATAAAATCTGAAGGAAGAAAACTTAGCTACAACGAGCAAAGGGAGTTGAAGGAACTTGACAATTCGATCCCTAAACTGGAAGCCCGAAAAAAGGAACTTCATAACTCACTCGATTTTGAAACTGAATACGAAAAACTTCAGGCCATCAGTGAGAAAATAAAGGAGGTGGAAGAAGAGCTTGAAGAAAAGGAAATGAGGTGGCTGGAGTTGAGCGAGTTGGAATGAATTATATGGACTCATATAGACATTTGTTTAGATGAGTTGTAATTACTTGATAATCAATCAACAAATTTCAAAACACATAATTTCTCAACAGGGTTTATATGAATAACTTTGATGCGATACAAAGTACTCATGAGAGGATTTTTATTGATATTCTTGATGTGCTCCTCAGGTTATCTGACCGCTCAAAGCTCCATTTTTGCAGGCAACTTAAATTGGGCAGACTGGGAAAGCCCACTCTCCTCCGAACAAAGAAAGACCAAGCTGGATGAACTAATAGGAGCCCCTAAAGTTCCGTCTTTTATCGTGCAGCAATACAAGGCTGGAACCAACCACGATGCATTTCACTTTACAGACGCAAATAGTGATTCGGAACTGGATGTGATTTTTAATGGGCCCGTTGGAAATTCCGATGGAGTCATCGTTTTTATAAAAGCAGGGTCGACGTACATCGTATCAAACACGCTAGGCGGAGAAATCATTGAAATTGAACGGTCGAGATTGTCCGGTCTTTTGCTGTTTAAAATTCTTCAAAATCCCTGTTGCCCGGCCGAAGAACAATATCGGTTAATTGCACACCTGTCTACCAGGCCCAACGACGTTAAACTTTTAACTTCAGTTGAATACTCCTATAAAAGGAACACGGAACTTCCAGACACTTTTTTCTCGCCGAAACCATTCGTTACAACTCGAACGCATTACAATTTGAGAGCACAGCCAAGAATAGATTCCAAATCCAATGACTGGACGGAAAGCATTGGCGGAAATGTGGTGGCAATCTATCCGGTGGGTTCAATAGGAAAGGCAATAGCAGAAAAGGTCGATGAAAAGGGGAGGCTTTGGTGGTTTGTGGTTATGGAAAACAACCTCCAGCCCACCAAATCCTTATTGGTTTATAAAAAACCAACAAACATGTCGATGGGCTGGATGAGTCAAAGGTTTTTGAAGGTTTTAAGGAATAACTAACAGCGTTAGCAGTTACTCCCTTAGTATGGAAATCTAATTAATGTAGGAGTAATTTTTAATTTTGGAATTGTAAGTGCATTATAACCTGGAGGCAATAAATCTATTGTGCTGCCACACGATGATAAAATAGTACAATTACCTGCCTTAATAACGAACTTAGGGCATGTTGTCGATTTTGCATAATACGTATCGCCTTTTTTGTAAACGGTAACACATCCTCCATCATCAACATATTTTTTAACACATCTGGCGAAACTAACAC
>JANQEC010000090.1 GCA_028278585.1 Cyclobacteriaceae bacterium
GGCATCCAGATGGGCTTATGAGGCGCTGGCTGTAGCACAATTTCGCTACAATGATTATGAAAGGCACTTTTTCGAAATCAACCAGGAGATTAGTAAAAACTCCGTTAATCGTTCCTTCCTGATGCCGGAGCTGATCAGCATCAACCGTCGTTTGCTAAATGATTCAACCGTATGGGATAAGTCTCCCCAAAGTTTCCGAATACTTCAGACAGAAGTAGGAAGGCTCAATGAGGTTCATCAATTAAGGCCATTCTCCAATTCTTTAAGCATTACACCTGAAAGGTACTCCAAAGCCATGGGTAATAGACTGGATGCATATTTAAAAAATGCCAAGAACCACTTTGCCCGTGAATATGTACTTTCTACTCAAGTCAAAGATTCCATTTACAATCAAGTGGTACTGGAAATAGGACGAGAAAGTTTTATTGAATTGGAGAAGAAATATAACAACGAATTTCTTGAAGACTTATTGATGAATACTGCCCATCTGGATATGGTGTACAGAGGCAGGGATCAACTCATTCAAAAGAAGGATCCTATTCTAATGAGACCTTATTCACATATGGGTAGGGCTCACTTTTATGCACCTTATAAGATCATTGGTGATTGGGAAATTCCAACGTTCATATTCAACCTGATTTTTATATGGGCCATGTCAGTCTTTCTATATGTCACGCTGCTTGACAACAGCCTGAAGAAACTTATCAAGTTTTTCGAATCACCACCGGTGAGCAGAAACGAAGAACAACGTCTATCCGCTTTTGGTAGACTGTTCGATACGGTTAGAGTTCTACTGAACTATCCGCGGGTTTATCGAAGGGCACGTAAAATGGCACGACTAAAAAAAGCAAACCAATGAAAAGGGAAATATCGCTAACCTCTCTTGTACTTCGGATTTCTATTAGTGCCATGATGCTTACTCATGGCTATGGAAAGTTCATGCGACTGATTTCAGGCAATACTAAGTTTCCTGATCCATTGGGTATCGGAGAGCTACCCACACTTCTACTGGCAGTTCTTGCCGAGTTTGTTTGCTCAATTCTATTAATCGTTGGATTCAAAACCAGGTTGGCAGCCATTCCACCAGCAATTGTTATGTTAGTTGCCATATTTATTGTCCATTGGGAAGATCCATGGAACAAGAAAGAGTTTGCACTTCTCTATCTTGTCGGTTACGTAGCAATTTTTCTCATCGGATCAGGGAAATACTCGCTGGATTGGCGATTAAAGAAGTCTTAGTTTCTTGTAAAGGACCCCTTTGCTAATTTGGGTAATTTCTCCGCTTTTAAGGGGGAAAACGCTAAGGTCTTCAATTCCTACTCGTATCAAACGTAATGTTGGATGCCCAATGGCAGCTGTCATTTTCCGCACTTGTCTATTCTTGCCTTCAGTCAAACAAATTTCCATCCAGGAACGCACGGGATGTTTTTGGGCATTTATAGGAGGTTCACGATCTGTTATTTCAGGGTCAATCTTTTTAATCCTGGCTTTTCTGGTAATATGCTTCTTCCCCTTCACATTGATTTCCAATCCTCCGGAAAATTTCTTAAGAGATTCAAGGTCAGGCTTCCCTTCAACTTCAACCCAATAGACTCTGCTATGATTATTTGAAGGATTTAGTAGTTTGTTATTAAGTGATTTATCATTGGTTAATATCAGCAATCCCTCACTATCCAGGTCGAGCCTTCCAACCGGATAGATATCCTTCTGCAGATCAAACAGACTCCCCAACCCCGGATTGCCATCCCCATCGGTGAACTGACTCAAAACCTTATATGGCTTGTAAATAAGATAGTACTTAAGCTTGCTCTTTTTTGACACCCCAAATAAGTCTGAAAATTATACTACCGATCAAAGCGCCCAATACATTCGCCAACGCATCCAACCACTCGAAATATCGATTTGGAAAAAGTGAGAATTGTGTAAACTCCAACACTATCCCATATGCCGAACACAAAATGATTAGCATCACCCAGTTTTTTAACTGCAGAATTCCATTTTTATAGAAGGCAAATAGTAACGTGATGATCAACACGAAGTAAGCAAAAATGTGAGATAATTTATCTGTGAAACTAACCCCTTCCAATTGAACAGGAATTGACAGAACGGTGGACAGAAGTAAGATCCCAACAAAAACTATGAATGAGGGAATAAACCAAAATAGTGGGTTTAGTTTCATCAGAATTCAATTTTCATTCCGTCAGTTAGTTTGTTAAACACAGAAATCTCCTGATTCAACATCTCGGTTCCCATATGAGATAACCATACGTTTTCACACATCAATTGATCTTTTCTTTCAACAAGCTCGTCATAGCAAAGATGTCCAAATGCCTGTTCGTGTAAAAAGTTGCACTCACATATGAAAAGGTGTGCTCCTGCGCTCAACTCCAGCAAGTTGTCTGTCCAGGATGTATCACCTGAGAAAGCAAATACTTTATTTTTCCACTCAAGACGAACTCCATGTGGTATGGAAGGAGGACTATGCTCAACTGGTTTCGCAATTAGTTTTTTATCTGCAAACTCAATCGGATCTCGGCCATATTCCAGGTATGTAATATCTAGTTGATCCAGCTTCTCTCCTGTCCCGGCGTACATTGCTTCCTGCAACTGAAAGATCTTTTCCTTGATATTGGCAGGCCCGACAATTGTCAATGGAGACTTCCTTGTCTCTTCAAACAAGCTACTGATCAAGAAAAAGGGAATTCCACCATAATGATCTCCATGAAAATGAGATATGATAATGGTGGAAATGTCTTCAAGTGCAATTGATTCATGCTTCAATCTTATCAACGTAGTTGCCCCACAGTCTACTAAAACGTGCTCGTTCTCATCGGATAGCAAAAAAGCTGAATTGTTTCTTGCCCCATTACCAAATGCATCTCCGCAGCCTAAAACTGTCAATCTCATGCATCTAAATTACATCAATACAAGGCTTAATTTAACGAAGCAACATTAAGATTTTCTTTCGTTAAGTGTCCAATCGTACTCGTAGTAGTCAACCTTGTAATTGGAAGGAACTTTTTCAATTCTGTACTTATTGATAAAATCAATGATGTTATCGCCATTTCTATTAAAATCAGACATGTACCATTCAAAGATTTTGGAAACCATGACTGTTTTGCTTTGTTTATCCAGGTAAATGAAACTATCATCATTCAGCGCAAGGTTCGTTCGTTCATCCATCAACTCGTCCACGTTTTCTGGCTTATAGGCTAAATTATAGAGTCTTGGACAGCTAATCGCAGCACAAGCAAGTACAAAGTGAAATCGTGGATCGTTATCGTTGTCTTCAAGAATTCTTTTAGATTCAAGTTCATTTAAAGTCAATTGTTCCCCCGCAATCGAATAAGATATTTTATCAAAAAAACCTTCCTTATCCAATGGTCTGGCCAATGGATATGCCTTGGTTACCTGGTAAATAACCAAAATGTTATAAGCATTAATATAGAAAGCCTTTTTTTCACTTGGCGTTGCTTTTGAAAGGTCTATTTCCTTTGCTGTTTGATGAAGTAATTCGATCTCAGCAGAATTCTTAGAAGAATACTGGTAATTGACTAACCCATTATAAACATGTCTTTTCAAAAAGTAATCACTGAGTTTGAAGAACAATTCCAGTTTATCTGAAGATTGAGCTTGCAAAGTGGTGATTGAAGTTACGAGTACTACAGCGGTAATAAATCCAGTGATCTTCTTCATTCTTAATTTGTTTTGTTGTTAGATAGTTTGTTAACACTTTTAAAACCACAGACAGTTAGATGAAGTTTTCCTAATGAACAGTTTTGTTGTCCTGGCTACAAATCAAGAAATATGAGGATATTTGAATAAGGGGAAGAAAACCTCACTAACAAACTTTGAAATCAGTAAACCAATAGAAATTAGATGGAACTTTTCCTTAATGAATCGCTTGGAAAAATCAGTTTAGAGCTACACGAATCCAAGTCACCTGGTGGAATCATTATCCTTGCGCATGGAGCTGGAGCTGGAATGCATCACTCATTTATGGTCAAGGTTGCAGATAAGATCTCAGAGAATGGGTTCCACACCGTAAGGTTTAATTTTCCATATATGGAAGAAGGTAGAAAGTCACCCGGTTCACCAAAGAAAAACATTGAAGCCTGGGGTTTGGTGTTGAACCATATTCAGGCTCACCATCCTGACCTACCCATATTCCTGGCCGGGAAATCCTATGGCGGACGAATGGCCTCGCATCTTTTGGCTGAAAAAGCCTATGAACAGGTAAAAGGTATTGTCTACTTCGGGTTTCCATTACATGCTCCGGGAAAGGATTCGAAAGATCGGGCTGATCATTTGAATCAGGTAGGCGTACCTCAGTTGTTTCTCCAGGGCACCAAAGACAAGCTTGCCAATATTAATTTAATTAATGAAGTTGTCAAGGAATTAGAAAAAGCAGAGTTGGTCGAAATTGAAGATGCGGATCATTCATTTAATGTTCCTAAGAAACTTGGAATATCAAAAGATGAAATGATCAATCAATTGGCTAGGTTCTCTACTGATTTTATGAAAAAAACTACTCATTAAGCAACTTTCGTAAGAAAATGATGTCTACTATTTAAACGACCAATCATGAAAACACCCATATTAATTATTATTCTGGCAATTCTCACATTGAATGTTTCAGCTCAGAAAAGAACAATTGATGTTTCTGGTTTTTCTGAACTGTCATTTGCAGTTCCAGGAAATGTCTATTTAAGACAGGGCAATGATGAAAAGGTAGAAGTGGAATGCTCTGACGAAGTTTTTGATAGAATAGAATTTGAAAGAACCGGAGATCGCCTGATTATCAAGAGAGAAGGAAAATGGAATTGGAGAGATAGCTTTAGAAATTCAGACCTTGACGTTTACATCACCATGAAAGATATCGAACGTCTTTCGGTAAGTGGTTCCGGGAACATAATTAGTAAAAATCAACTCGACACTGAAGATATCAGGCTTTCAGTTAGTGGATCCGGTGACATAGAACTGGACCTTAATAGTGCCGACATTGATATTCGTATTTCAGGATCCGGAGACATCAATTTAGAAGGAACGTCTGAAAAAACAGAGGCCAGAATCAGTGGTTCCGGAAAAATAAGAGCTGAGGATATGGAGGCCAAATCATTTGAGGCTTCGATCAGCGGATCAGGAAGCTGTTATGTAACCGTATCAGAAGAAGTAATTGCGAATATTTCAGGTAGTGGAAGAGTGTACTACAATGGAAATCCCGATCGGGTAATCAGCAATTCCTCTGGTAGCGGAAGGATCAAGAAGTTATAATTAAGCTACAGAATTACTTCCTGCGAAGGAGAAGTCCGGGACGATGATCCAAAATAGATCCGTCTTTTATTACTTCGATCCCATTTATGATTACATGATTGAAGCCTGAAGCCAATTGGAAAGGATCTAAATAGGTAGCATTTTCCCTTACTTCACCGGGGCTAAAAACAAGTATATCTGCGTAGTTACCGGTCTTAAGTGTTCCTCTTTTCTCTAATCCAACCGTAGTAGCTGGCAAACCAGTCATCTTTCTTACTGCTTCTTCAAGCGATAACTGATCCCGTTCCATAACAAATCGTTCGATCATCCTGGCAAAGGTTCCATGTCCCCTGGGATGCCTCATAGTCGGGCTTCCATCGCTGCAGATCATCGTTATCGGATGGCCGATGAGCGTGCTCATAAGGCTATCTTCCATGATAAAATATGCTCCGCTCCCTCCTCTGGGACCGATCTGCATGAGAAGATCAACAAAAGAAATACTGTTCTCCTCTGCAGCTTGTGCAAGTGTCTTACCAGCGTATTGATTACCTGCCATCAAAGTTGCTTCTGGTCCATTTCTTTGATTCACCCGATTGAACAGATATGTTTCTAACTCTTCTCTTCTGGTTACTTTCGCCAAATCAAATTGCTCTTGAGTCTTAGCCCATTCTGGAAAAAGAATTCCAATTGTCGTGTAACTCGCGAGGTATGGATAAATATCAGCAGATATATTAATACCTCTATTTTTAGCCGATTCCAGCTGGTTTAAGATTTCATTGGCCCTGGCTGACCCTTTTCCATAGACCACCTTCAAATGTGATGCATGAACTGAGCAATATTGTCCAAATTTCAATAACTCGTCAATAGATTGCTCAACTTGATCGTTATCTTCATTTCTCATATGGCTCATCATGATTCCGCCATTTTCACCAACGATCTTAGCCAGATAGGTCAATTCACCTTCTTTAGCGTGCATACCTCCAATGTACTCAAGACCGGTACTTATCCCGTAACATCCATTTTCAAGTAACTCCTTTAGTAAGTCTCCCATTTCTTTCAACTGATCATCAGTAGGAGCATCTTCATACGCCACCCTGGCTTTTCGTCGTATAGATGCATGACCAGCAAACATTGCCACGTTTATTTGTGGCAATTTTTTCATCAAAGAATCCATCCAGTTCACGAGACCAAATTCCTGTCCATTAATCGTTCTTGTTGGATGCGATCCATCCTGACCTAAAACAATTGTTGTAACACCCATCGCTATGAAGTTATCCATTTTATCACCGAAGAGAGGATCACCATGGGCATGGGTATCAATAAAGCCTGGTGTAACGACCTGCTCCTTAGCATTAATCGCAGATTTATAATTTATACGTGTGGTATCTACCCTCCCTATATAGGCTATGGTATCAGCTCGGATGAGCAGGTCAGCTGCATATGGTTCTGATCCGGTTCCATCAACTATTGATCCATTGATAATCAGGAGATCAAATGTGTTTGAACCTGCAATCAGCTTTGAAAATTCGGTTTCTTGGTTGCAAGAAACAATGACAACAAGTAAAAAGATTAATCGAGCAGTTTTCAACATGGATGTTAAGCTGATCAGGTAATCATTCATTGATCAGAGCTATTTTTAAATGTGAAGTTGCCAATTTGATACAAGCTACATTGCCTGACGGTCCTGGTCTTCTTTCTTTAGCGAACCCATCGCTTTCTCCATTGGCTTTTTCGCCTTCATAATCATGAAGTTAGCTGCCATGTTCAGTAGCTCATGGTGGCCGTTGTACGCATACCCAAGCTCCTTCAATTCATCTATAATCTTGGCATACTCTTCGGCCTTTGATGAAGAAAAACTCTCACTATTCTGTAAATAAACTGCTTCTATGACGCCCAATGAATGTTTAAGCATTCTGAATAGCTTTTGATTCCGTGTTTCTCTTTCTTCCTTAAAATGTTTGGCATAAACCTCCGGAAGTAGTTCTTTTAATTTTTCGAAGTGTTCACTCAAAGCTGGATTTTTTTCTTTTGTCATCGGGCTATTGCATTTAAAGTTTTGATTAATTCATTGGCTACTTGATGCTCTGTGCTTGGAGCTAACTCAACGAATTTATTGATACTGCGGATTGCATCCTGGTATTTCTTCATGGAAATTAAAACCAGGCCAAGGTTGTAAAAACTGTTCGGGTATTCTGGTTCGATCTCAGTTGAGAGTTCATAATGAACTTTGGCTAACTCAAGATTTCCCAGGTCAGAATATACATTCCCAAGGTTATAGTGAGCTTCAAAATGTCGTGGATTTCTTTTCAGACAATTGGTCAGGTAATCAATGGCTTTTGTCAGGTCACCCTGGCTTGATTTAAGAATGCCTAGATTGCAAAATGCATCTTCAAGAGATTCCTCGTTTTCAATTGCGAGCAAATAGTACTTTTCAGCTTCCGGACTGTTTTTCTCATCCAGCATCAAGGCTTCTTCGAAGAAGGAATCAGATGTGGGAAGGTTAACAATCTTTGTCTTATCATTTGATTGGCTAAACAAGTTCAACTGTCCAAAATCTTCAAGATTGGGTCGTCTTCGTTTTTTCACCTTGCGGTGGCCAAGTTTAGCTGGCGGGCTTACTGGAAATTGGACAACTTTTGCCATTCTAGCTGGCTTTTCTTTTTAAGGTCTCTTCTTTCTTCTCCTTTTTCTTTGTAGCCTTCTTCATAGGCTTCTTATCATCTTTTGCCTGATCGATACTCGCCTTGAGGGCTGTCATAATATCAACAACTTCGGGCTCTTCCTCTACAAAACTAACAATCTCATTACCTTCTATCTTGCTCGTGATCATATCTCTCAGTGCGTCATTGTATTTGTCCTCCAGCTTGATATCCGAAAATTTCTTGGACATGGTTTCTATTAGCATGTTGGCAAGCTTTAACTGCTCTTTGTCAGCTTCCTCTTCTTCCTTGAGGTTTGGAACATCTACCATATTCCTGACTTCATTTGGATATCGCAACTTGTAGAGCAGAATTCCTTTTTCGTGAGGTGTCAATAAAACCACGCTTTCCCTGTCTCTTAATACTACCTTTCCCACACCTACCTTTCCGGACTCTCTCAACGACTGACTAAGAAGTGCGTACGTCTTTCCTGCTACATCACCATCCGGGCCAGCAAAGTACGGAGCATCAAACAAAGAATCGTGAACGTCCGTAGCATCAACAAAGCCTTCAATCTCAATAACCTTGGTACTCTTCAGTTTTATTTTCTCAAAATCTTCGGGCTCCACTATTACAAACTGTCCAGGCTCGTATTGATATCCTTTTACAATGTCTTCTTGCCGCAACAAGTCACCCGTTACTTTATCTCTCTTTTCATACTTGACCGGATTGTTTGTTTCCTTTGAAAGAAGATTGAACTGTACTTTTTGAGCAGTATCGATGGCGTTGTAAATACGTATAGGTATCGTTACCATTGAAAACCGAATATGTCCTTTCCAGATTGCTCTCATACCATAAAGTTACTGAATTGAGCAGAAAGTTATTAATCTTTAATTTTTAATACAAGTAGAGATAGTTAAATATCTGAATATTAGACCTTTATACATATAATAAATAATCAGCAAAATATTATTTGGTATATATAGATAATAGAGTAACTATCTGTTATTCAACAAGTTATTTAATGGGCAAGAGAATGTGTCTATTCTTACTGTGAGTTTAGGGCTATCCCCTATCCGCACTTTGTAATACTCAGAATCTCAGAAATCATCTCCAAGGATTCCAGGTTAATTGACTTCCAATTGTCAATTTCAGAGGCTACACCATTTATCGTTATTTTCTTACCTACATAACCAAGCAGGTCTTCTTTTGATATCATTCCTTCCATATTGGTAAGGAAGTAGAAATCTTCAAACTCGTCTCCATTTCGGATGGCTAGCACAGGAGGAATCTGACCGGAAATACATCGAATGGCGCAGGAGCGATGAACTTTCCCATGGCCTGGCTTCATCACACCAAAAAAACATTTAGGGTCCATGATTTCGCCTGTAATTTCCATTGATCCTAAAACTTTGGGCTCATGATTCATCTCTGTGCTTGCCTTGAATGAAAGAACAGAAGACTTGCCATCGGTCAATTCAAAGAATCTTTTTCCTTTGTGGGAGATAAGTGTGCCTCTAACCTTCACATGATAATTACCTGAGCCTAATAAATTTTCAAGTGCAGCATGCGGTCCCATTTTTCCATAACCAACGAGTGGTAATATCTCAAAATCATCGCTTTGTTGAATTCTTATTGAAATGACTGGTTCTTCAAGTAGATACCCTTCAAGCTCGATTTGATTTCCATAGTCGAACATAGCGTTTGAAAATGGACGTTCGAGCCAAACAAAGAGTGTGACTAACAAAAACATCATGACAAGAAACGAATAGAAGAACCTGGAGGTAAATCTTTTGCTGCCTTTTGAAGCTCCGCTCCAGCCAATATAAAAATCACTCATAATCTTTGAGGTTTAGAGGTTCAACAGGTTCACCTTCGCCTTTGGTCTCGGGGTTAACCCAAACATATCCATCTTGAATCTTTAACTCGTAGGTAGCCACCTTTTCATTAAAAGGAGGCGGTGACTGACCATTTCCTGGTAAATACTGGTAGCCATGCCATGGACACGTAATACATCCATCTACCACTTTGCCTTCACCCAAAGGGCCACCCTGGTGTTTGCACACATTGTGTACAGCAGACAACTTTCCATCGTATTTAAAGACAGCTATCCGTTCACCCCAGAGAACAATCTTTGCCCGGTTATCCTCAAATTCATGGGGTTTGCAAACCATTACAAATCCATTATCAACAATGGGCTTTTCTTCATCTATCTTCTTCTCTCTCTGCCCAGCCACCAGGTGAATCGTGCAGACGGCAATAAAACTACCCAGGACAATTCCGAAAAAAACAAGAGACTTCTCATTTTGGATCGCCCCTAAAACCACATGTAAAATGATCAATGCATAGGCTACATACACCAACATATGAAGCTTTTTCCATACTACTGGTCCCAGGTTCTTCAACCAGAAATCATGACTGGAAACAGCCATCAATCCAAGGATGATTAAAGAGAAGAAACCTAATATTTGAAATGGGAATTGAACAAGCGAAAAGTATTCCATGTTTGACAGGAATATGGATCTGATCGGGTTCATATCTCCAAGAGTATGGAATTGAATAACACTAAATGTGCCATGCACCAATGCGGTAAGAAACATGGAAACCCCAAGGTGTCTACGATTATATAAGAGAGGTAAAAAAGCAGGATTAAGTCTGCTCAAAGGTCCAATAACAAGAATTACATGCAACAGAAAAAAAGCCAGGATGCCAAAAGCCCGGATCAACAGGGTCTCAAATGTTGCTTCCGGATGAACAAGCGCATGAAGTCCATAAAAGACAAGCATATACAAGACAATAAATATCAGAATGCCTCTGTCGTATCGCTTCTTCTCTGAGTTCCACAATATGGAAGTATAACCTACTGACATTAACCCGGAATATTTAAGTACGCCAAAAGGATAATGGGTAATAAAATGAGTCCAATAACCACCCAATATTTCACATGTCGCTTACGTAAACTTCTGTTCATTTTCTAATCATTTTAAGAAGAAGTACCGACCACAGCAGAACAGATCCCGGCCAAATAATCAACCAGAAATGCCAGGGAGATCCTTTCACATCCTCATCCAGTTTTGAAGCACCCGCAAAAATGAAGTAAATAGAAAATACGATTCCAAGCAGGAGATATACTCCCATTAAAATGAGTAATATGTCAACGATCATCTGGATCACACCTTAACAGCTTCGAGTAAAGATCCCTCTTCCACTGTTGGATACAAGTCCTCGTAGGTTCTAACCTCCGACAAACTTATTCTTCGATGTATATGGTTCCTGGTTATCTCTCCTGGAGTTCGAATACCTGCCGCACCAATTATTTCATAAAAGGCCTTGACAGTTTCCTCCTGGAAATTTGCCACCCGAACAGACTTATCGTTAGGGTTTAGTCCATGCATAAGCATCTTATTTTGAGTTGCCACACCTGTCGGGCACGTATTCGAATTGCACTGCAATGCCTGAATACATCCCAACGCCAGCATCATTCCTCTTGCTGAATTTACTAAATCTGCACCTAAAGCCATAGCTCTGACCATATGAAATGATGTAATAATTCTTCCAGAAGCTATCAGCCTGATATCTTTTCGCAAATCATAACCCCTCAATGTATCGTGAATAAAGGATAATCCATCACGAAGTGGCATACCTAAAGAGTTTGAAAATTCAACCGGAGCAGCTCCTGTTCCCCCCTCTCCTCCATCAACGGTGATGAAGTCCGGCTTGATCCCGGTCTTGATCATTGCCTCACACACCTGGATAAATTCCTGCCTCGACCCCACACAAAGTTTAAATCCCACTGGTTTTCCACCTGATAAATCACGGAGCTTGCTTACAAACTCAAGTAAACCCGCTTCACTATCAAATGCGGAATGCACAGGAGGCGAAAACACCATCGTGTGAGGTTTCACGCCTCTGATCTCTGCAATTTCAGGTGTATTCTTTGATGCGGGCAATATTCCACCATGTCCTGGCTTTGCCCCCTGGGAAAGCTTGATCTCGATCATTTTTACATTATCCATGGCGGCTTTCTCAGCAAAATTCTCCTCACTGAACCTTCCATAATCATCTCGGCAACCAAAATAACCGGTCCCTATCTGCCAAACCAGGTCTCCACCATTCTTCAAGTGAAAAGGACTGATCGCTCCTTCACCTGTATTGTGATAGAAACAGCCTTCCTTTGCACCTCTGTTCAAGGCAAGAATGGCGTTCTTGCTAAGTGAACCATAGCTCATGGCTGAGATATTTAGAAGTGCCGCCTCGTAAGGTTTCTTACATTCAGAGCCTCCCACAAGTACACGTTGGTTATGATCAAGGTCTTTGTGGTTGATCGCATACATGGAGTGGGCCATCCACTCATATCCTGCACGATAAACAACTTCCTGTGTCCCGAATGGAGTAGTGTCATTCACCTTCTTAGCCCTACGGTACACCAATGATCGATAGATCCTGTTCAAGGGTCGACCTTCCGTGTCCGTTTCAACGAAATACTGCATGATCTCAGGGCGAATTTTCTCAAAGATGTACCTTAGATTGCCCAGTATAGGAAAATTCCTGCGGATTGCCTGCTTCTTGTTAAGCACATCATTCAAGCCCATTAAAGTAATCGGCACAACAATTATCAAGGACCACAGGCCAGGTATCCAGAAGAAACCAAAAAAGACTTCAATAATGATGGCAACAATGAGGAATTTATAAAAGACGATTCTCATAAGTATAAGAATTAACTAAGTTGATTTTTGTAAAACCCAACCACCGATTGCATAAAATGTTTGACCATTTCGTATTGATTGTCGGAAGAACTCAACTGGACAGATTCGATAACCGCGCCCTGCCAAGTATCAGTAACAATCCACTTTCCAATGGGAAGGTCTAGCACTGAAGAATAATCCAACGAGCGGTTCCCATCCCACCCATAGATATAAAGATATGGGTTATCACAAAGTGTATCTGCAATGGCCCATCCTGCCCCAATGGCTTTTTTATCAGCTAACGCATAGTAGGTTCCGGTATCGAAATGATGGGGCCATATTCGTATATCTGAGGTGATTCCAACGATTTTGTTTAAATCATCCATGATCACATTGGCATTCGATCGCATGTTCAACCAAATTGATACAAGATCAAGATTCAGCTCCTGAAAAGGCTGACCAAGGTCTACTTCATGCTTGGGCACATCGTAGTGGTCTATGTATTTCAATTTTTCGGGATCCAGACCATTGGTGTTGGCTTCATTTCTCAACCAGTCAAAAACCTCACTTTTCAATTTGCCTGAAAGCTTGTAATAGCCCTGTGATTCTCCCCCAACAACAATCTCCAATTGCCAATTCGGAATATTTAAGTTTAATGAGAACGCAGTTGTTCCTGTGATCTGTCGTCCCACAATGCTTGATAGTTTGGGGTCAAATGCTAAGTTGGCATTGCTGTCATCCGGTTTATCGGGCAGGTAATTTTTGCCCATCATTGCCAGAAATTGTGTGGCGTGATGTATGTATGCTTCCGTTGTATTTAGAAGTGACTTATCAAATTCAGCAATTGGGATATACATGGGTGAATCGGGTTCGCAATTCTACGACAGATGCGTTTAAGTGATTAAGGTTTGAAGCCAATTTAAAGAATAAAGAAATAAGATTGTCAGGTTCACGATCTTTATTGAAGCATCCTTCTATTTTTGCAGCCTTACCAATCCAATGGAATGAAAGATTTTGTAGAAGAATTGAAATGGCGTGGAATGGTCCACGATATCATGCCGGGCACCCAGGAAGAGCTGAATAGCGGAACAACGGCAGCCTATATTGGATTTGATCCAACGGCAGATTCTCTTCACATTGGGAACCTCGTTCAAATTATGACACTCGTCCATTTTCAGCGGTGTGGCCATAAACCTATTGCACTGGTTGGAGGAGCAACCGGGATGGTTGGTGACCCTTCAGGAAAATCTCAAGAGCGTAATCTGTTGGATGAAGAAACCCTCAATCACAACCTGGCATGTGTTAAAAAACAATTGGAAAAATTTCTTGATTTTTCCGGTGACAACGCAGCTGAAGTTGTGAACAATTTCGATTGGTTCAAGTCATTTGGATTTCTGGATTTCATTCGGGACGTAGGTAAGCACATCACAGTTAACTACATGATGTCTAAAGATTCAGTAAAGTCCCGTTTAGAGTCAGGGCTTTCTTTCACTGAATTCTCTTATCAGCTGGTTCAAGGTTATGATTTTTACCACCTATGGAAAACCAAAAATGTAAAACTTCAATTAGGTGGATCTGATCAATGGGGAAACATTGTTACAGGCACAGAACTCATTCGAAGGAAAGATTCCGGTGAGGCTTTTGCGATGACCACTCCGTTAATCACCAAAGCAGATGGCTCGAAATTTGGTAAATCAGAAGGTGGAAATATTTGGCTTGATCCGGAACGAACTTCTCCTTATAAATTCTACCAATACTGGTTAAACGCTTCTGATGAGGATGTAGAGACCTACATCAAGATCTTTAGCCTGAAGACCAAAGAAGAAATCGATGCACTAATCGTAGCGCATAAAGAGGCACCTCACATAAGGTTATTGCAGCGAACACTCGCTGAAGAAATCACAGAACGTGTTCATTCAAAAAGTGACCTTGAAACAGCTATCAAAGCCTCTGCAATTCTTTTTGGAAAATCGACAACTGAAGATCTTGCATCTATTGATGAGAAAACACTGCTGCAAGTCTTTGAAGGTGTTCCTCAAGCAGATATAAGCAAAACTGAATTGGATTCGTGTGAAAATGTGACTGATTTATTGAGTGAAGCAACAGGAGGACTTATTTTTTCTTCTAAGGGTGAAGCACGACGGATGATCAAGGGGGGTGGTGTCAGTATCAACAAAATAAAACTCGAGTCCGCAGAACAGAAAACCTCCTTCGATCTACTTCAAAATAAATATTTGCTGGCACAAAAAGGGAAAAAGAATTACTACTTAATCCGGGTAAACTAACTTTTTGGTAACGACTTTCTTTCCATAAGCCGGACCATCACTTTTGCATCAGAAACGTGCTCGATGATTACTTTGAATAAGAAAGTCAAAGGAACAGCCAGGAGCATTCCAGCGGTACCCCACATCCAGGCCCAGAAGACAAATCCAAAAAGAACAGAAACAGTATTTAGCGAGAACGTATTTCCCATCAATCTTGGTTCAATTACGTTACCCATAATTAACTGGATTCCTTCTAAACAAGCAAATAGGAAAAGTACTTGTGGCACGCTGTTGAACTCGATGATTGCCAAAACGATCGGTGGAATGATTGCAACAATGGACCCCAGATAAGGAATGTAATTCAACACGAATGCCAGGAATCCCCACAGCAGCGCATAATCGATTCCAAAAAACCAGCAAATCAATCCGACACAAACACCCGTGATCAAGCTAACTAGCGTTTTTACCTTGATGTAAGAGCTTACCGAATTTTTTATTCGATTGAACGTTTTGAGTGTCTCTTCCTCTTCTTTTGCGGTACCCGAAACAATATAAGTTATCGTATTGTCATATTGAGTAATGGCTCCAAGTAGACCTGCAAAATACAAGATGGTCATCAGCAACGAAGCTGACATCCCGCTGATCGCATTAACAAAGGACCCTGATGCTGACCAAAAAGATCCGGACTGTAAGATCTCTGCTACTCCATCTCTCAGTTCCCCCTCCTGGAAAGTGATTCCAAAATAGGAAGTGTAAGAATTGATAAATGGACGTAAATCATTGGAAATACTGTCCAGAATAGTCTCACTATTTTGAATGAATGCCTGCACAACATTATAAATTCCAAATCCAATGAAGAAGAAGACAACCATTGTGGATAGCGTTGTCAGTGCAATACTCAGGTTGATGGACATGAATCTCCTAAATAGATTTACCAACGGTTGAAACAGAACGGCGAAAAAGAGAGCAAAGAACAATGGGATCAATAGGTCAGACAGTTCCCGCATCAAATAGAGAACGGTAATGCCAAGGAAAATTGACATGATCGCCTTAATATGTTTCAATGAACGTTCCATTTCCGGTACAGGGCTCATGATTGCAAAATAATCTATTTACAGAGAAACCCTTTATTTTTAAGTAAAATCAAGTTGTACAATCATGAAGAACCTCATACTCCCTTCCTTACTACTTACATTTTTATTAAGCTGCACCGGTCAGGAAATACCTAATAAAGAGTTTCAGATCAAAACCGGGGTTCTTGCCGCTCCTGAAGACAAGCGCGAATCTGCCACTGTATTAGGTTTTGACAGGAATGGTGAAGTTGTGATGATTCGGGAGGGAGAAAATGAAATTATATGCCTTGCGGATGACCCAAATAAAGAAGGCTTTAGTGTTGCAGCTTATCACAAAGACCTGGAACCATTCATGGCCCGTGGCAGAGAATTGAGAAAACAGGGGCTCAATGCAAAAGAGGTTTTTGACCAACGTGAAGAAGATGTGAAGAGTGGAAGTCTAAGCATGCCCGATAAAACAATTTTATATATTGCGCGAGGTGACGTTAACGAAGATTCCAATGAAATAGAAAATCTATATACAAGATATGTGGTGTATATCCCTTACGCTACATCAGAATCCACCGGTATGCCATTGGAACCTATCGGCCCGGGAAGTCCATGGATCATGGATCCAGGTACGCATCGGGCACATATTATGATCAGTCCGCCAAGGAAATAGTTAAATAGTTGATTGGTTAAATAGTTAAATAGTTGATTAGTTAAATAGTTATCAGTTATTGGCATCATAAACCATCAACTGGCTACTGAACACTAACAACTGGCTACTGAACACTAACAACTGGCTACTAACAACTGGCTACTAACAA
>JANQEC010000106.1 GCA_028278585.1 Cyclobacteriaceae bacterium
GTGTATTCATCCGGAGTTACAACCTCAACTGCCATGATCGGCTCAAGAATCACAGGGTTACATTTTGCAGCTGCAGCCTTAAAGCCAGCTCGTGCAGCCAGTTCGAAAGAAAGTGTATCTGAATCCACATCGTGGAAGGATCCGTGATACAATCTAACTTTCATGTTATCAATAGGATAGTTAGCTAACGGGCCATTGACCATTGCTTGCTCAAATCCCTTTTGAACTGCTGGGATAAATTCTCGTGGAATTACACCACCAACAATTTCATTGGCGAATTGCAATCCATCTTTTTCGTAATCTTCGTCTTTTGGACCAATTTCGAAAACAATGTCTGCGAATTTACCTCGACCACCTGTTTGTTTCTTGTAAACCTCTTTGTGCTCAACTGAAGAGGTAATAGCTTCTTTATAGGCAACTTGAGGAGCTCCCTGGTTAATCTCAACTTTGAACTCACGCTTCAATCGGTCGATGATGATGTCGAGGTGAAGTTCTCCCATTCCTTTCAAAATGGTTTGACCAGTTTCATGGTTTGTCTCAACTTGAAGTGTTGGATCTTCCTCGATCAGCTTTCCAATTGCAATTCCAAGTTTATCAACATCTGCCTGAGTTTTTGGCTCAATGGCGTATCCAATTACCGGATCAGGGAAGATCATTGATTCAAGAACGATTTTGCTTTTTTCGTCACAAAGTGTATCTCCCGTCTTAATGTCTTTAAATCCTACCACGGCACCAATATCACCTGTGTGCAATTGATCGATTTGATTTTGCTTATTGGCGTGCATTTGGAAGATTCTGGATATCCGTTCTTTCTTATCCGTCCGTGTATTGTAGACATAGGAACCTGAATCCAGTACTCCAGAGTAAGATCTCACAAAACAAAGCCTTCCAACAAATGGATCTGTTGCGATTTTGAATGCCAGTGCTGAAAAAGGCTCTTCAGGTGAAGGCTTTCTTGCTGTCTCTTCTTCTGTATCAGGATTTGTCCCTACAATACTATCTCTATCAAGAGGGGAAGGAAGCAGTTCCATTACGTAATCAAGAAGGGTTTGCACACCTTTATTCTTAAATGCTGAGCCACAAAGCATCGGCACAAAAGCCAAATCAATGGTTGCTGCTCTTAGTGCGGCTACAATTTCATCTCTTGTAATGCTGTTAGGATCCTCGAAGTACTTCTCCATCAACCCTTCATCGTATTCAGCAACAGACTCTACAAGGTTTTCCCTGTAGGTAGCAACGTCATCTAACATGTCAGCCGGGATTTCGACTTCTTCGAAAGTCATTCCCATGTCATCTTCATTCCAAACGATGGCCTTGTTTTCCACAAGATCAACTACTCCTTTGAAATTTTCTTCTGCCCCGATTGGTAATTGTAGTGGTACTGATTTAGTACCTAACATTTCTTTTACCTGCTTACAAACGTTTAGGAAGTCTGCACCGGCTCTGTCCATTTTATTGACAAATCCGATCCTGGCAACATTGTAATTGTCAGCAAGTCTCCAGTTCGTTTCTGACTGTGGTTCTACTCCATCAACGGCACTAAACAGGAAAACCAAACCATCCAATACACGAAGAGATCTGTTCACCTCAACAGTGAAATCTACGTGTCCCGGGGTATCAATAATGTTGATATGGTATTCTTGATCTTTGTATTTCCAAAACACAGTGGTAGCTGCCGAAGTAATGGTAATCCCTCTTTCCTGCTCTTGCTCCATCCAATCCATCGTAGCACCACCATCGTGTACTTCACCAATTTTATGGTTTATACCAGCATAGTATAGTACACGCTCCGTTGTTGTGGTCTTTCCGGCATCAATGTGAGCAGCAATACCAATGTTTCGAGTAAGTCTTAAGTCTCTTGCCATTTTGAGTTTAGAATCTGAAGTGTGAGAATGCTTTGTTTGCTTCGGCCATTCGGTGAGTATCATCTTTTTTCTTGACCGAAGCTCCCTCGCCTTTTGAGGCTGCTATGATCTCTGCAGCCAATCTATCCTTCATTGTCTTTTCTCCTCTTAGCCTGGAATATTTGATCATCCATTTGATGCCTAAAGATATTTTTCTGTCTGGTCTTACCTCGACAGGCACCTGAAAGTTTGCACCTCCCACTCGTCTACTTTTCACCTCAACTGATGGCATGATATTGCTCAGAGCTGTCTTCCAGGTTTCAAGTCCACTTTCTCCTGTCTTTTCTTCCACCTGCTTAATGGCATCATAGAAAATGGCATACGAGATACTTTTCTTACCCTCAAACATGAGATTGTTAACAAATTTGGTAACAAGGGTATCCTGATAAATTGGATCGGGAAGGATGTATCTCTTTTTAGGTTTAGCTTTTCTCATTTCTACTTCCTATTTCTTTGGTCTTTTAGCTCCGTATTTTGATCTTCTCTGTAGTCTTCCATTTACGCCAGCTGTATCTAATGCCCCTCGAATGATGTGATATCTTACTCCTGGAAGATCTTTAACCCGACCACCTCTGATAAGCACAATAGAGTGCTCCTGAAGGTTGTGTCCTTCTCCAGGGATATAAGCATTCACTTCCTTACCGTTTGTTAGTCTAACCCTGGCAACCTTTCTCATTGCTGAGTTTGGCTTTTTAGGGGTTGTTGTATACACTCTTGTACAAACACCTCTCCTTTGTGGACATGAATCCAGCGCCGGTGATTTGGACTTTGAGGTAAGCTTTTTTCTACCCTTCCTTACTAATTGCTGTATAGTTGGCATATGTATAAAATTCTAATCGCCCCAAATTTTGGGAACGCAAAGATAGATATATTGAGATTATATAAAAAAGTAAATGAATGAATTAACCTGAATATCCTAAAAAATTCGGGGCACCCGGCCAGGGAGGTAATTGTTGAGAACAAGTAAATCGGTGATTGAAGGCAATTGATTTTCGATTAACAATACGGTCGTCTACCAAATTCAAGAAACCAAAAATCGGATCATTCGATTGGAAACGGTTGAATTTCAACAGAATTGCAGATTAGGCCTCTCCCATAGTTCCTCCAAAATTCATCGGGAATCTTGGCATTTCTTCGACTTGTTTTACCTCGCCAAAGGTGGCTTCATACTTGTCAATGTTTTCCTCGAGAGCATTCAATAAACGTTTTGCGTGTTCTGGAGTAATCACAATCCTTGATTTGACTTTTGCCTTTGGAACACCTGGCATGAGGCGAATGAAATCGATCACAAATTCGCTGCTCGAATGCGCAATCATTGCAAGGTTAGCATAGATGCCCTCCGCAGTTTCCTCGGAGAGCTCTATGTTAATTTGATTGTTTGCTTTGTCTTCTTTGTTTTCTTTCGCCATGTTTTATGCTTCTTCGGCTTCTTTTGCACTTTCAAATTCTTCCCTGGCGGAAACCAATGTATCGTATTCGTCTTGAGAATTCACAATGTAACCCTGGAACTTCCTGATTCCAGTACCTGCAGGGATCAAGTGTCCTACAATTACATTTTCTTTCAATCCAATCAAAGAATCGGCTTTACCTCTGATAGAGGCTTCACTTAACACTTTGGTTGTTTCCTGGAAGGAAGCTGCTGATATGAAACTTTCGGTTCCAAGAGATGCCTGGGTAATTCCTTGTAGCGTTGGCTTACCTGTAGCTGCTTCCGCATCTCTTACTTCAAGTAACTTCAAATCTCTACGTTTCAGGCTGGAATTTTCATCTCGTAGTTTCCTGGCATCAATAATCTGTCCTGCTTTATAAATCTCCGAATCTCCCGGATCCACTACGACCTTCTTATCAAGAATGGTATCATTCTCTTCCATGAACACAAACCTATCTACAAGTTGATTTGTAAGGAACGAGGTGTCTCCTGCATTTTCAATGATCACCTTCTGCATCATCTGACGAACAATCGCTTCGATGTGCTTATCATTGATTTTCACACCTTGTAACCTATATACTTCCTGGATCTCGTTTACCAGGTATTCCTGAACAGCAGTAGGTCCTTTGATCTTCAGAATATCTGCTGGGGTAATAGCTCCGTCTGATAATGCATCTCCGGCTTGTACATAGTCATTGTCCTGAACAAGAATGTGTTTTGACAATGGAACCATGTATCTCTTCTTCACTCCATCTTTGGATTCGATATAAATCTCCCTGTTTCCCCTCTTGATACCTCCGTATGTAACGATTCCGTCGATCTCACTAACCACTGCAGGGTTTGACGGGTTTCTAGCTTCGAAAAGTTCAGTTACCCTCGGAAGACCTCCAGTAATATCACGAGACTTTCCTGTTTTCCTTGGAATTTTGGCCAGCACTTGTCCAGCTTTGATTGTATCACCTTCATCAACAGCAAGGTGTGCTCCTACTGGTATGTTATAGGCTTTCGATGATTTTTCATCTTTTCCTGCCACCTGGATTGCCGGGTTTTTAGTCTTATCTTTCGTATCGATGATTACCTTCTCTCTGTGACCTGTCTGCTCATCTGATTCTTCTTTGAAAGTAACTCCTTCTATGATTGATTCGAATTCTGCTTTACCATTAAATTCAGAAAGAATAACAGCGTTATAAGGATCCCAATAGCAAAGCTCGTCTCCCTTCTTAACTTTCGCACCGTCTTTTATTTTCAGGATAGCTCCGTAAGGAACGTGGTTACTAATAAGAACTTTGTCTTTCTTATCATTCAACACCTTAATTTCTCCTGAACGTCCCATCACCACTTCTACTTTGTTACCTTCTTCATCTGTCGACTTCACTGTTCTCAACTCATCAAACTCGATCACCCCGTCAAACTTAGATTTGATGTTCGCATCGACTGCAATGTTAGAAGCAGTACCCCCTACGTGGAATGTTCTCAACGTAAGCTGTGTTCCTGGTTCTCCAATTGACTGAGCGGCAATTACACCAACAGCCTCACCAATATGTGACATTCTACCTGTTGACAGGTTTCGTCCGTAACATTTGGCACAAACTCCCTGGCGAGTTTCGCAGGTAAGCACTGATCTTATTTCTACCTCTTCAATGCTCGTTGCATCAATTTTTGTCGCAACTTCTTCCGTAATCTCAACTCCTGACTCTATGATCAATTCTTCAGTGATTGGATCATAGATGTCATGAACAGAAACTCGTCCGAGTATTCTTTCAGAAAGTGGTTCAACTATATCTTCATTGTCTTTAAGAGCTGATACGGAAAGTCCTCTTAGCGTTTCACAATCTTCTTCGTTTATCACCACATCTTGAGCAACATCCACTAGTCTCCTCGTTAAGTATCCTGCATCCGCAGTTTTCAGTGCTGTATCTGCAAGTCCTTTTCTGGCTCCGTGCGTTGAAATGAAGTACTCAATTACGTCAAGGCCTTCTTTGAAGTTTGAAAGAATCGGGTTCTCAATAATTTCACCGATTGATCCCTGAAGGTTTTTCTGTGGTTTCGCCATCAACCCTCTCATTCCACCAAGCTGACGAATCTGTTCTCTCGATCCCCGTGCACCTGAGTGCATCATCATGTAGATCGAGTTGAATCCCTGGTCATCTTCCTCCAATTGTTGCATCAAGGTTGATGTCAACTGAGAGTTAGTCCTTGTCCAGATATCAATAACCTGATTGTACCTTTCATTGTCAGTAATAAGTCCCATCAGGTAGTTGTTCCAGACAGAATCAACCTCATCTTTTGCAGAGGCAACCAATTTCTCTTTCTCTTCAGGTACTTGAATGTTATCCAGTCCCATTGAAAGTCCGCCCTGGTAAGCCATTTTAAATCCAAGTGCTTTGATATCATCAAGGAAGTGAGCGGTTCTCGACATTCCTACGATTTTAAACACATTAGATATAATTTTCTGAAGTTTCTTCTTGGTAAGAAGTTCGTTAACGTACCCTACTTCTTCAGGCACTGATTCGTTAAACAGAACCCGTCCCGCTACAGTCTCAATGATCTGTGACTCAAGTTCTCCTTCTTCATTTCGAATCTTGGTTCTTACTTTGATGTATGCGTGCTGGGAAATCACCCCTTCATTCAGGGCAATGATCACTTCTTCTGAGCTGTAGAATATCTTACCTTCTCCAGCGACTTTTTCTTTGTCTGTCCCTCTTCTTCCTTTGGTTATATAGTATAAACCAAGGACCATGTCCTGAGAAGGTACTGCAATCGGTGCTCCGTTGGCAGGGTTCAGAATATTGTGGGAAGAAAGCATGAGCAATGAAGCTTCCAAAATAGCCTCGTGTCCCAGAGGGACGTGAACAGCCATCTGGTCACCATCAAAGTCAGCGTTAAATGCAGTACATGCAAGCGGGTGAAGCTGGATTGCTTTTCCTTCAATCAGTTTCGGTTGGAAAGCCTGGATACCTAATCTGTGTAGTGTTGGTGCCCTGTTTAATAGCACCGGGTGTCCTTTCAATACGTTTTCCAGGATATCCCAAACAACCGGATCTTTTCTGTCAACGATTTTCTTTGCAGACTTAACTGTTTTTACAATTCCCCTTTCAATAAGTTTTCTAATAATGAAAGGCTTGAAAAGTTCTGCTGCCATGTTTTTAGGCAAACCACACTCATGCATTTTGAGTTCAGGACCTACCACGATTACAGATCGTCCTGAATAGTCAACCCTTTTTCCAAGTAGGTTCTGACGGAATCTACCTTGCTTACCTTTAAGCATATCACTCAAAGATTTCAACGCCCTGTTTCCATCAGACCTTACTGCGTTTACTTTTCTTGAGTTATCGAAAAGTGAATCGACAGCTTCCTGAAGCATCCTTTTTTCGTTTCGAAGGATTACTTCCGGAGCTTTAATATCCATTAATCTTTTTAGTCGATTGTTTCGGATGATCACTCTTCTATATAGGTCATTTAAATCAGAGGTTGCAAAACGACCGCCATCCAATGGCACCAACGGTCTTAATTCCGGTGGAATAACAGGTACCATTTTGATTACCATCCACTGTGGTTTGTTCTCAATTCTTGTTCTTGCATCTCTGAATGCCTCCACAACCTTTAGTCTTTTTAGAGCTTCGGCTTTTCTTTGTTGCGAAGTATCCGTTGCAGCCTGATGTCTTAATTCGTATGAAAGTTCATCAAGTTGTGTTCTTGCCAGCAACATTTCAAGAGCATCAGCTCCCATTTTTGCGATGAACTTGTTTGGATCGTCATCATCGAGTAGCTGATTTTCTCTTGGAAGTTTGTCCAGAATATCAAGATATTCTTCTTCTGTCAGGAAATCAAGCTTAGCAATTCCATCTTCCTCTTTCACTCCTGGCTGGATAACGATGTATCGTTCGTAGTAGATAATCTGATCGAGTTTCTTAGTAGGAACTCCGAGAAGGTATCCAATTTTGTTTGGAAGAGATTTGAAGTACCAGATGTGCGCAACTGGAACTACTAATTCAATGTGTCCCATTCGCTCTCTTCTTACCTTCTTCTCGGTAACCTCCACACCACATCGATCACAAATAATTCCTTTGTATCGGATTCTCTTGTATTTACCACAGTGACATTCCCAGTCTTTTACTGGTCCGAAAATTCTTTCACAGAACAATCCACCCATTTCAGGTTTATAGGTCCTGTAATTGATGGTTTCGGGTTGTGTCACTTCACCATGCGAGCTTTCCAGAATAGATTCGGGAGAAGCGAGACTGATGGTAACTTTTGTAAAGTCGTTGTGGATTTTTTTACTTTTTCTGAAAGCCATGTTTTATATCAATAGGTCCCGGCTTTCGCCGGGGTGATTTTTCAAAAAATTAATTAGTTCAATGTGATTTCAAGAGCAAGACCTCTCAATTCATGAATCAATACATTGAAAGATTCAGGAATGTTTGGTTTGTTCATGTTCTCACCTTTAACAATCGCTTCGTAAGCTTTTGCTCGCCCGATAACATCATCAGATTTAATGGTCAGGATTTCCTGCAACACGTTAGCAGCGCCAAACGCCTCCAGTGCCCAAACTTCCATTTCTCCAAATCGCTGACCTCCAAATTGAGCTTTACCTCCAAGTGGTTGTTGCGTGATGAGTGAATATGGACCAATGCTCCTTGCGTGCATCTTATCATCGACTAAGTGTCCAAGTTTTAATACATAAATCACTCCAACGGTCACTGGCTGGTCAAATCGCTCACCTGATAGTCCATCGTATAGATAAGTCCTACCAAAATCAGGGAGACCAGCTTCCTTAAGCTCTTTTTGAACTTCATCTTCAGAAGCTCCATCGAAAATTGGAGTCGCATACTTTCTTCCCAATTTCAATCCAGCCCATCCAAGTACTGTTTCATAGATCTGACCAATGTTCATCCTTGAAGGTACGCCAAGTGGATTCAACACAATATCTACCGGGGTTCCATCTTCCATAAATGGCATATCTTCCTCTCGAACGATTTTTGCAACAACACCTTTGTTTCCGTGTCGTCCTGCCATTTTATCACCCACACGTAGCTTACGTTTCTTGGCAATGTAAACCTTGGCCAATTGAACGATTCCAGCAGGAAGTTCATCTCCAACCTCAAGTGTGAATCGCTCTCTCTTGAAGTCACCTGAGATTTCATTTCTATACTTATTGTAGTTCTTGATCAGGTCAAACAGCAATTCATCTGTCTTCTTATCACCTGTCCAATCCTCGATTATTAAGTCAGAAATAAGGTTAGCTTCTTCTGGTACATTGTAGTTACTTTCGTCTCTGTACTTATTCTTTGGAGGAAATAGGTTTGCTTCAATGTTTTTCTTCGTAAACTTCACTCCTTTGCTCATCACCTCTTCTCCAAACTTGTGCTTGATCCCAGCCTCGCAAGTCTTACCATCCAGCAACTTCGTGATTTTCTCAAGCATGATAACTCTAGCTTCAGAAAGTTGTTGGCTGTACTTGCTTTTTAGAAGTTCAACCTCCTTCTTGGTTCTGGCTCGAAGATCCTTATCCTTCTTCGGACGTGAGAACAATTTCGTATCAATTACAACACCTTTTAGTGAAGGTGAAGCTTTCAGTGAAGCATCCTTAACGTCTCCTGCTTTGTCACCGAATATTGCTCTTAATAGTTTTTCTTCCGGGGTTGGATCTGATTCTCCCTTAGGAGTGATTTTTCCTATTAGAATATCTCCTTCTTTTACTTCAGCACCAATCCTAATTATTCCATTTTCATCCAGGTTCTTAACTGCCTCTTCACTAACATTTGGAATTTCACTCGTAAGTTCTTCTTCTCCTCTCTTCGTATCTCTCACTTCAAGTTCGAACTCATCAATGTGAATGGAAGTGAAGATGTCTTCCCGAACTACTCGTTCTGAAATTACAATTGCATCTTCAAAGTTGTATCCCTGCCAAGGCATGAAGGCCACTTTCATGTTTATTCCAAGTGCCAATTCCCCTTCCTCTGTAGCAAATCCATCACATAAAGCTTGTCCAGCTTTTACTTTGTCTCCTTTTTGAACAATTGGCTTCAAATTGATGCAGGTATCCTGGTTTGTTCTCCTGAATTTGACGAGATCATAGGTTATCGTTGAATGATCAAATGAGATAAGGTCCTCCTCATTGCTTAAGCTGTACTTAATGGTAATCTTATTTGCATCAACATATTCTACTTCTCCATCTTTCTCCGCTCGGATAAGTGCCCTGGAATCCAAAGCAACTCTTTCTTCCAAACCTGTTCCTACAATAGGAGCCTGAGGACGCATCAACGGAACTGCCTGACGTTGCATGTTTGATCCCATCAAGGCCCTGTTCGCATCATCATGCTCAAGGAATGGTATCATTGAAGCAGCAACCGATACAATTTGGTTAGGTGCTACATCCATGTATCTAAGGTCCTTTGGCTCGACAACAGGAAAGTCCCCTTCAAACCTTGCCTTGACTTTGTCATTAACAAATTTTGCGACCTTGCCATCGTCTTTCAACGGTGCATTTGCCTGGGCAATATTGAATGTATCTTCTTCTTCTGCTGTAAGGTACTTGATGTCCTTAGCGCTCATATTTACATTCCCCTTTTCATCGACTTCTCGATACGGGGTTTCTATGAATCCCATCTGGTTCACTTTTGCGTGAACACATAGTGATGAGATAAGACCAATGTTCGGACCTTCTGGTGTTTCAATTGTACAAAGTCGTCCGTAGTGCGTATAGTGAACATCCCTTACCTCAAATCCTGCTCTCTCCCTGGATAGTCCACCAGGGCCTAATGCTGACATTCTCCTCTTATGGGTAACTTCCGCCAATGGATTGGTTTGATCCATGAACTGAGAAAGTTGATTTGTTCCAAAAAACGAGTTGATCACTGAAGACAAGGTTCGTGCATTGATCAAATCAACGGGCTTGAAATCTTCATTATCCCGAACGTTCATTCTTTCTCTGATCGTTCTTGCCATTCTAGCCAAGCCAACACCAAACTGTGAGTACAATTGCTCCCCTACTGTTCTTACTCTTCTGTTACTCAAGTGGTCAATATCGTCAACCACAGCCTTACTATTGATTAGTCCAATCAAGTATTTAACAATAAGGATGATATCCTCAGTTGTCAAAACTCTTCTGTCCCAATCTGTATCGATACCTAACTTCTTATTGATCCTATATCTTCCTACTTCGCCTAAGTCATATCTCTTATCTGAGAAGAACAAACTTGTTATGATATCACGAGCTGTCTGCTCATCCGGCGCTTCTGTATTTCTTAGTTGACGATAGATCTGTTCTACTGCCTCTTTTTCGGAGTTAGAATTATCTTTTTGAAGGGTGTTGTAAACGATTGAATATTCAGCAATATTCACATCTTTTCTGTGAACGATGATTGACTTGGTCCCAGAATCAATGATGGTCTGGATATCTTCTTCTGTGATCATGCTATCACGTTCGAGCACAACCTCGTTTCTATCTATGGAAACAACCTCACCGGTATCTTCATCTACAAAGTCTTCTGTCCACGTTCTCAAAACTCTTGCAGCAAGTCTTCTATCAATTGCTTTCTTAAGGTCTTTTTCCGTTGCTTCGATTTCTTCCGAAAGACCAAACAGGTCCAAAATTTCTTTATCAGATCCGTATCCGATTGATCTAAGAAGAGTCGTAATAGGGAATTTCTTTTTTCTGTCAATGTAAGCATACATCACGTTGTTTACATCTGTTGCAAATTCAATCCACGATCCTTTGAATGGGATAATTCTTGCACTGTAAAGTAACGTTCCGTTGGTATGCTTGCTTTGTGCAAAAAACACTCCAGGTGATCTGTGAAGCTGAGAAACGATTACTCGTTCTGCTCCATTTATCACAAATGACCCTTTTTCGGTCATGTATGGAATGTTTCCAAGGAAAACTTCTTGTTCTATTGTTTCAAATTCTTCGTTTTCCTCATCGTTACATAGCAATCTAAGCTTTGCCTTAAGAGGTACGGAGTAAGTAAGTCCTCTGTCTATGCACTCCTGAATGCTATATTTAGGAGGATCTACAGTATAATCAATGAATTCAAGAACGAAATTCTCTCTTGAATCAGTTATAGGGAAATTCTCCATGAACACTTTGTACAAGCCTTCACCTTCTTTTCTTTCGGCTGGTGTGTCAAGTTGGAAAAAGTCAACAAATGATTTTAACTGTACATCCAGAAAATCCGGATAATCAATTACTGATTTGATGGAGGAGAAATTTATTCTCCCGTTAGTGTTGTTAGCCAAAGCTTACAGAGTTTTTAGTTGAAAAATGAACAAGAACTTTTAGTATCCTTACAAACAGGAAAAGACCCCGACTTCATGTCGGGGCCTAAGCCTTTTGTTTATGTGCTAATTACTTTAATTCTACTTCAGCACCAGCTTCTTCAAGCTGCTTTTTTAGACCTTCTGCTTCATCCTTAGCAATACCTTCTTTCACTGCTTTTGGAGCACCATCAACAAGTTCTTTTGCCTCTTTAAGGCCAAGTCCTGTCAATTCTTTTACCAATTTTACGATTGCCAATTTGGCTCCTCCAGGTGACTTCAAGATTACGTCGAATGAAGACTTATCGTCTCCTCCGCCTCCATCAGCATCACCACCAGCTGCTCCAGCAACCATAACAGGTCCAGCAGCTGCAGCAGGCTCAATGCCATACTCGTCTTTAAGGATATTAGCTAATTCGTTAACTTCCTTTACTGAAAGGTTTACTAATTGTTCTGCAAATTCTTTTAAATCCGCCATTTTTATTAAGTGTTAATTCTGTTAAAAAATCTTATCCCTCTCTTTCTGATAGGGTTTTTACAATTCCTGCAAGCTTGTGCTCACCACTTTGTAACAATGTAAGTACATTCTTAGCAGGTGATTGCAATAAGGTAATGATCTCGCCAATAAGCTCTTGCTTCGACTTAAGCTTAGCAAGTGCATTGAGTTGATCTTCCCCAATAAATAAATCCGAGTCTATGGAAGCAGCCTTGAATTTGGGTCTTTCATGAGGATCTTCTTTTTTGAAGTCCTTAATAATTTTCGCCGGAGCATTTGCATTTTCGTTGACGAACATCAGTCCTGAAGTTCCTTTCAAAACTTCATCCAGATCTGAATAGTCACCTTCAACATTTTCCAATGCTTTCTTAATAAGCGTATTTTTTACGATCTTATACTCTACTCCTTTGGTGAAGCACATTTCTCTGAACTTGTTGATCTCAGCCACCGTGAGACCAGAAGTATCTGCTATATAGAAATGGTCTGTGTCTTTTAACTTTTCAGTTAAATCACCAATTAATTGCGCTTTGTCTTCTCGTGTCATAACTTATTATAGGTTCGCTATGCTACTCTGGTCAACCCGTATCCCAGCACTCATGGTGCTCGATAATATGATTGATTTGAAATATGTTCCTTTTGAAGAATTTGGTTTTAGCTTAGAAATGGTTTGAATCATTTCAACTGCATTGTCTTTGATCTTATCTGCATCAAAGGACACTTTACCAATACTGGTATGTATGATTCCAAATTTGTCTACTTTGAAATCTATTTTTCCAGCTTTTACTTCTTTTACTGCTTGTCCGATATCCATGGTAACAGTTCCTGACTTGGGGTTTGGCATCAGGCCTCTTGGGCCCAAGACTCTACCAAGCTTTCCAACCTGAGCCATTACAGTCGGCATGGTGATGATTACATCTATCTCAGTCCATCCTCCTTCAATCTTTTTCACATAATCATCCAAGCCTACGTGATCAGCACCAGCATCTTTTGCTTCTTGCTCTTTATCAGGTGTACATAATACCAGAACGCGAACGTCTTTACCAACTCCATGAGGTAATGAAACCACCCCTCTCACCATTTGATCTGCTTTCTTTGGATCAACACCCAAACGGATGTCAAGATCCACAGAAGCATCAAATTTTGTGAAGGTAATTTCTTTAAGAAGTTTACTCGCTTCCTCGATAGAATACTCCTTACCTACTTCTAGTAGCTCCTGAGCTTTCTTTTGATTTTTTGTTAGCTTTCCCATCTTCTTAATTAGTTAGCGTTCTCCCAGGGAGCGGAACCTTTCACTTTTATCCCCATGCTTCTTGCTGTTCCGGCTACCACTTTCATCGCAGACTCAACTTTGAATGCATTCAAGTCTGGCATCTTCGTTTCTGCAATGGTTTTTACCTGATCCCAGGTTACAGATCCTACTTTGCTTCGATTTGGTTCTGCAGATCCCTTCTTGATCTTAGCTGCTTCTAATATGAGTGAAGCAGCGGGAGGGGTTTTTATTACAAAGTCAAACGATTTGTCGGCATAGATCGTAACAAGAACTGGTAATAGTTGTCCTGGTTTCTCCTGCGTTCTCGCATTAAATTGCTTACAGAAATCCATGATATTCAGACCTTTAGCACCTAATGCAGGTCCGACAGGTGGGGAAGGATTTGCAGCCCCTCCTCTTATCTGTAATTTTAAATAGCCTGAAATTTCTTTAGCCATTTTACCTTTTAATCTTCTTTTTCTACCTGTATATAATTCAATTCTACAGGTGTGTTTCTACCAAAAATCTTAACCGTAACATTAAGCTTCTTACGGTCCTCAAAAACCTCCTCTACTGTACCCGTGAAGCCACTAAAGGGACCGTCCATAACTTTTACGCTTTCACCAACTATAAATGGTGTATCTAATTTTTCTTCGTACTCTTCAACTTCATCTACCTTACCCAGAATTCTATTTACTTCAGCTTGACGAAGGGGAAGCGGATCTTTCGTCGTGCTTGAACCTGTTGCACTTAAGAACCCAATCACATTTGGGATCAATTCCTTATTGGTAACAAGGTGCATTACCTCACCATTTGAAAAGTCTGCCTGAACAAGAACGTAACCAGGAAAAAAGTTTCTTTCTCTTACCCGCTTCTTGCCATTTCGCATTTCATAAACTTTTTCGGAAGGAATTAGAACCTGAGGGATATATTCGGTCAAATTCTGACGAACCACCTCATTTTCGATAGCTTCTTTCACTTTTCGTTCCTTGCCACTAACGGCCCGTACCACATACCATTTATGATCCATCCTTCCGTTCTCCTTTGTTTAAAGATCCTCGTAAACAAACTCCATCAAATTCTCGAAAGCATAGTCAATTGCTCCGATCATAAGGGCAAAAATTAGTGAGGCAACAAGTACCAAAATCGCGCTATTTTGCAAGTCAGCATACTTTGGCCATGAAACTTTGTGTAAAAGTTCCTGATATGATTCTTTAAAAAATACTGTGACCTTAGACATAATTTTTAACCTTCAAAACAAGCACGGGAGGAGGGACTCGAACCCCCAACCAACGGTTTTGGAGACCGCTACTCTACCAATTGAGCTACACCCGTAAAAACAAGCAGTCCCAAAAGGACTGCAAATTTAGAGTAATCAATTTGTATAAACAAATCCCGCAGCGCATTTGCTTGCGGGATAACTACTTATTAATCAAGAATTTCGGTAACCTGTCCAGAACCTACCGTTCTTCCACCTTCTCTGATCGCAAATCGCAGTCCTTTTTCTAATGCAACAGGATTGATAAGGTTAACTTCGATTGTAACATTATCACCTGGCATAACCATCTCAATGTTCTCAGGAAGTTTGATTTCTCCAGTTACGTCTGTAGTTCTCAAGTAAAACTGCGGACGATACTTGTTAAAGAAAGGTGTGTGACGTCCACCTTCTTCTTTTGAAAGAACATAAACTTCTGCTTTGAAATGAGCATGTGGAGTTACGGACCCTGGCTTACAGATGATCATTCCTCTTTTGATCTGATCTTTTTCAATACCTCTCAAAAGAAGACCTACGTTATCTCCAGCTTCTCCTCTGTCCAATATTTTACGGAACATTTCCACTCCAGTGATTGTAGACTTAAGATCCTCAGCTCCCATACCAATGATATCAACTGCATCACCGGTGTTGGTTACTCCTCTTTCGATTCTACCTGTTGCAACAGTTCCTCGTCCGGTAATTGAGAATACATCCTCAACTGGCATCAAGAAGTCTTTATCGATTGCTCTTTCAGGAAGTGGGATGTACTCGTCAACAGCTTTCATAAGCTCTTCGATTTTTTCTACCCACTGCGCATCACCGTTCAATCCACCGAGTGCAGACCCCTGGATAACTGGAATATCATCACCAGGAAAATCGTAAGCCGAAAGAAGCTCTCTGATTTCCATCTCTACCAGTTCAAGAAGTTCCGGATCATCAACAAGGTCAACTTTGTTCATAAATACTACTAGAGCCGGAACACCTACCTGACGTGACAGAAGGATGTGCTCACGTGTTTGTGGCATTGGTCCATCAGTTGCAGCAACCACAATGATCGCTCCATCCATCTGAGCAGCTCCAGTCACCATGTTTTTCACATAGTCAGCGTGTCCAGGACAGTCAACGTGTGCATAGTGTCGGTTTTCAGTTTGATATTCAATGTGTGAAGTATTGATGGTAATACCTCTTTCTTTTTCTTCTGGTGCGTTATCAATTGCAGAAAAGTCTTTTTGTTCAGCAAGACCTTTTTTTGCAAGTACAGCTGAAATTGCAGCAGTTAAAGTTGTTTTACCATGGTCAACGTGTCCGATTGTACCAATATTTACGTGTGGTTTCGAACGATCAAAGGTTTCTTTAGCCATGTTTGATAATCCTCAATTTAATTTTTAAAATTTATTACTCTATTTATTATTACTCTTACATTATAATGTAGAGTCAAATTTCTTTATCTCTACACTTGAGCCAATGAGGGGATTTGAACCCCTGACCTCTTCCTTACCAAGGAAACGCTCAGGGGTAGAGCGTTTCCTTGGTAAGGAAGAGGTCAGGGGTTCAAATCCCCTCATTGGCTCAAGTGTAGAGATA
>JANQEC010000131.1 GCA_028278585.1 Cyclobacteriaceae bacterium
TGTAAAATCACGCCCGGAGCCAGAATTTCCCGGGATAAATACTTTTGGTTCTGCCTCAACAGTTCCAACAGCCACCGTTTGACCAGTAACTGCTTGCGAATTGGATCTGCCAGGAGTGGCAAACCCCACAACACTTGATGCTGAACGCCAATTATTAGGATCATTAACTTCTGAAGTAAATGAGATACGCTCCAGCGAAACTCCATCATCGCTTTCCAGAAGGTCATAGTGAAAATCATCTTCGTAATGAAAAAGTTCCTGTAATTCTCCCAGTGTATTGAGTAACACCACATTGCCCGTATCATTGGCATAAGTGGGCAACGAGGCTATCCCGTACATATTTTCAACGACTGATTGTGGGTAATTGTCAAATAAAACTTCGGTGTCCGTAGTAAAAGCAAAGTATTCACCCGGGCCTATAACAATGGGATCTGTGATGGTTTTTTCGTCACTCACTCCTGAATCAGTGATCCTTGCAAATTGCCATTGATCAAGATCCACATACTTTGTTGAGGCATTGTACAACTCCACAAAGTCGACTCCATTGGTTCGAGGGTTGAAAAGCACCTCACTTAAGAGAATATCCCCGATTATGGCCAAAGAAGGCAATGCAACAACCAGGTCATTTTCTTGTACGTCATTGCCATTACAATCCGAAACATTAGTCAATCGAAAAGTATGGGGTGCATTTTCAACCAAACTTTCATCCAGCAAAACAAAAATTGATTTTGGGAATTGGTAATTGAAATCAATTGACGCAACACTCAAATCAGGTTCAAATGTTATTACGCCCGTTGCTTCTGCTGCGGGATTAATGTTCTCATTAAAATCAACACGAAGCTCACTGGCAGATAAAACAATTACACCGGTCACTTCGGGACCAAAATTATCCGGAATACTCTCCCCAACCGAATGGGCAAAACCGGGCGTACCTCCATTTGCATCATTGGAACTCCCCCAGTTAAACTCCTCGACACATGCATTTGATAGGTCTTTCATCTCTAGTGAATATCCACCATCAGACTTCTCCTCATCGTGCCAACTATTCGCATAATTGACAGAAAAAATAAGGTTCTCTTCCAGAGATAAATACAATTGCTCACCAACGTTGCTTAAAGATGGGAAACCAGACATGCCGATAACATTTACCCCGGAAAATGCTGATACGTTCGAAGTAGAAGTCACAACATAGTACTCAGCAGGAAACAATGATATCGCAGGAAACTGCGCACTGGCATTGGCATCAGAAAACAATAGGTTTTCAGTATTCAGTATAACATCAGTGTCATTATAGATCTCAATGAATTCAACCTCAGGAAGGCCAGCAGACGGGTCTGGGTCGCTAAGGATTTCAGTGATAAGTATTTCATTAAATACTGGAATTCTACCTACTCCAAAGTTCACCTGGGTTTCATCTAATGAATTGCCCCAACAGTCAGTGACACCTGAGACATTCATTTCATAGATCACACCCGCTTCCAATGCTTCTGTAAAAAAGATGTCAACACTAGTTGGAAACAAACCGACACTGATGTTTGAAACAGTCAGATTCGAAACTTCATACACCCCATTCATTAAACTCAAAGCATCCATGGTCTCCGAGAAGTTGATGGTAAGGCTTTGATCAAAATTGGAAGAGATTACCGTTGGAGACACGGTATCCGGTGTATCATCAAAAACAGCATTCACTTGTCCCGGGGTGCTCCCTTCAATGGCTGTAGAAATGGCATAGCTATTTTCAGAAATACACGGATCATTTGGATTTATGAGTTCCGCACTTTTCCCTAGCTCTGATCCACTGTAGGATAATTCAAAAATGATCTCGCCACCTTCATCCTTTAGGATAATATCATCCGAGGAATTATTCAATGACCTAAAGCCTGGAACAATTAAGACCTCCCCAAGTCCATCAAATATTTCAGGATTATCTGAAGGAGCAAGGATCAATAATTCGTTAGGACCAAGAATTTTTGAAGACAAGTTTCCTGATGTTCCTGCTGCATCACTAACTGTCCAATTCTCCAGGTCAAAATGGTTCTGTGTGTTATTCAGCAACTCAATGAATTCTCCATTGATTGAACCTCCTTCGTTTAAAGGGTTTGCCATGAACTCGTTTATCAAAACATCTCCTGGCATTGCACTTACTGTGGCTATAAAAACAAATTCTACCTCGGTGTTTACTTCAATGGCATTTCCTGAAAGGTCCAGAACATTGTTTATAGAAAGAGTTCTGTTTTCTGTTGACACCAGTTCTGACACGACAAGATCTACAATTGAATTACTGCCGGATTCAAATTGGACCGAGCTAATAGTTATTCCTCCATCTACTGAGTAGTTGGAAACATTTTGAGCACTCACTGATGTAACTGGTTCACTGTAAGTCAATTTGAGTTCGGTAGAGGATATAACTTCCAATTCTGCAACGGTTGGTTTGGTCGTGTCCGGAGTATCATCGAAAATGGAGTTCTGTTCTCCAGGTGTACCACCATCGGGATCGGTGGAAAGGCCGTAGTTGTTTTGTGAATAATCCGGACCGTTAGGATTAATGAGCTCAGTACTTATTCCATCGGTTGATTCGTCATAAGTTATCGTATGAATTTGATCACTATTATCATCCAGGAGGAGGATCTGTTCACCTCCATTGGTCAGTGCAAAGCTTGAAATACCAGTGACATTGGAAAAAGCTGAAAACAGACCGAGGTTGGTATTTGAGCAAATGATCACGTATGAATCAGGATCAAGCTGATAAGTCCCCAATGTTTGACCGTCTATTTCCCAATTTGCCAAATCGAAGAACTTGGTACTTCTATTGTACAATTCAACGTATTCAGCATTTGGCAATCCATTGTCCGGGCTAGGATCAGCTAAAAACTCATTAATCACAACATCAAATTCCGCGGCTTCTCCAAAAACCAAGTACTGATACATTTCCTGGCTGTTGGAAGCGATGACATTGCTGCTCTCATCTTCAATGTTGTTGATCGTAATCGTATAAGTTGTCCCATTGGTCATGTTATCAGTTGTGAGATGAATCAATGCCGTATTCCCAGCATCTCGGGTAGCAGAAACAACTGAGATCCCACCATCGATGACATAATTGGTGCTGGTTTCCGCAATTGTTTGATCTACCGGTTCATTAAATGTCACATCTACCTGGGTATCTGAGATAGCAGTTACGGATTGGATGGTGGGGGGGTCTGTGTCGGGAGTAGAATTACTGGTAATCGAAATATCATCAAAGAAATGATTATCTGCAGGAGATGAAGCAGTTGATTGCTCAATAAAAATTCCAAAATGTGAACTGGTGGTTACATCTGTATCCATTACGGTTCCCGCAGAAGTAAAGCTGCCTGTGACATCTTCGTCTGTAAACAACTCCCAATTACCAGACCCATCTCGCACGACCCTGATCTTATATGGTTTACTGGATGAGCTATTCAAAACATCTTCCGCAGTACTGATCAAAGGAGAGGAATCATCCGTTCTTGTTCCTCCCACGATTTTATGAAAGGCGATCCAATCCTCTGTATCACCAATCCTTACATAATAACCATTCTGAACTGCTGACAAATCTGCGTTATCACTTACGAGAAAAACATCTACATAATTAGAACCCGATGGATTAAACTTCAGGTCAATGAAAAATTCCCATGTAAAGTCAGAAATGTCTGTGGAAGGAATGGTAATGTTATAGTCCATCGATGATGACAAAGCACCAGCATTTGAACGAAGTTGTTTATCTCCGCTTTCGTCAACTAATATGAAGAGAGAGTTGTTTCCAGACCAAGCTGGAGAAAACAGGTCTGGAGTATTTCCTAAAGTTTCATCCTCGAAATCCTCCGTCGTTTGAGCGACGGACCAATTAAAACATGATAGAATGGTGAGTAGAAGGAGAATTCGATTCATCATTTTTCTCATAGCTAGACATTAAATGTACTAGTTTTGCAGCTTAGTTTTATTACAGCTTCTGTTAAGCAATCATGAAAGTAGCACTTGTTGGAGCCACCGGGCTGGTCGGACAAAAAATGTTGGAGATCCTTGAGGAACGGAATTTTCCAATAGCAGAATTATTACCCGTCGCATCTGAAAGATCTGTTGGTAAGAAGATTGAATTCAAAGGTGATTCATATGCAGTCATTTCGATGCAAGATGCAATCGATGCCAAGCCTGACATTGCTCTTTTCTCTGCTGGAGGCAGTACATCATTGGAATTTGCTCCAAAATTTGCTGAAGCAGGCGCTGTAGTCATTGATAACTCATCCGCCTGGCGAATGGATATCTCAAAAAAACTAATTGTCCCTGAAGTGAATGGTGAGGTCCTCAGAATTGATGATCGGATCATTGCCAACCCCAATTGTTCCACAATACAAATGGTTGTAGCATTAAAACCATTGCACGATGCCTTTACTATCAAACGAATCGTCGTATCAACTTATCAGTCCGTAACAGGATCAGGAAAAGGGGCTGTAGATCAGTTACAAGGTGAGCGTGAGGGCAAAGACATTCAGAAAGTGTATCCACACCAAATAGACCTTAATGCGTTACCTCACATCGATGTTTTCCAGGAAAACGGATACACGAAGGAGGAAATGAAAATGGTCAACGAAACAAAAAAAATCTTTGGGGATGATTCCATCCGGGTAACTTCCACCTGCGTCAGAATACCTTCTGTTGGCGGGCATTCCGAATCTGTGAATGTAGAATTCGAAAAGGATTTTGAACTTCCCGGGGTGGTTGACCTGCTGAATAATGCTGCGGGAGTAACTGTTGTTGATAACCCATCTGACAATGAGTATCCAATGCCTATTGATGCTGAAGGAAAAGACGATGTTTTCGTAGGCCGGATTAGAAGAGATGAAACACAGGACAAAACGCTGAATCTTTGGATCGTTTCTGACAATTTGAGAAAAGGGGCTGCCACGAATGCTGTCCAAATTGCAGAATACATGCTGGAACATAGCCTTGTGTATTGAATGATGGAATTATTAAGTGAATGAGTGAATGGAAGGAATTGATGGATTTTCTTCGAAAACCAGAAATCAAAAAATTTATTCGTGAGAATATACAGGCAGACATTAACAATCTTTTACTCAACCCACCTTCAAGTATATCTACATATTCCAAGGAAGTAGCAGCGCAGATCCAGGCCAGACAAAAGGCAAAAGGAAAGCTTGATTCCTGGGCATCGAACTTCGATTTGATCTTTCCACCACCAATTTCGGTGGAACAGGCTTCTTCTGATCAAACTGCTGAGTATAAAAAATCAATCCTTGGTGGAAAACACTTAATTGATCTTACCGGGGGAATGGGAGTGGATACGCTTGCTTTGAGTGAGCAATTCGAGAATACAACCTACATAGAGCAGCAAGAGCTTCTGGTTGGGGTCTTTCAGCACAATTGTGAAGTCTACGGAAAAAATATCGGAGCCTTCGTTGACGCTGCAGAATCGTTTCTTGATGAAAATGTCAAAAAAGATGGCTCCGTTAGTTTTTACCTGGATCCTGCAAGACGGGACAAATCAAAAAACAAGGTATTTAACCTGGAAGATTGCTCTCCAAACATCGTCGAATTGCAGTCACAATTTAAGAAGATGGGGGGTAAAGTGCTCGTCAAATTGTCGCCGTTTCTGGATATCAAGATGATCTTAAAAAAACTTGAAAATATCAAAGAGATACACGTTGTATCAGTCAAAAATGAATGCAAGGAAGTGCTTGTATTCATCGATTATTCATTCGATTCGGAACCAGAAATAAAAACGGTAAACCTCGACACTACAAAACAATTATTCGATTTCAGGTTTTCAGAAGAGCAAGCGAGTCAGGCATCCTTAAGTACAACTAAAAAATATATTTTAGAACCCAATTCCTCCATTTTAAAAGCCGGAGCTTTCAACCAGATAGCCGTTGATTTTGAAGTTGACAAGATCCACCCCAACACCCATCTCTATACCTCCGAACAATTGATTCCCAACTGGCCAGGGAGAATCTTCCAGGTTTTGGATGACCAAGCAGACAAAGCAACCGTGAGTCAGTACTCTTCCAATGGATACATCAATGTAATGACCAGAAACTATCCATTGACGACCACATCCTTAAAGAAAAAATACAAAGTACAGGATGGCGGTGAATTTTTCTTGATCGGATTTCATGATGTTGACAAAAAAAACAATCTCGTTATAGCGAGAAAGGTCAACACGGCAAATGACTAAATTGCCAATGCATACATGGCATACTGGTTCAAATATTTTCAAGCCTGGATGATCCTGAAAAGGAAGTCACTTTACACTTTTTTTGGTGCCAAAAATTTTGATTATAACCGTTTTGCCATTGTGTGTACTTCCAGATCAGGTTCTACATGGTTACATACGCTCCTTAATTCTCATCCACAGGTCACTTCCAAAGGAGAAATTGTATTTAAAACTCATAAGTTGAATAAGGACCTCGATTTGGAAGCTGATGTCTTTCACCAATATGCATCATCAATCAAAGCTGTAGGGTTAAAAGTATTTTACGGATTAACCAATGATATTTATGAACCAACCTTACAGGCGCTTCGTAGGGATTCAGAAATTAAAATCATTCATTTGGTACGGGAAAACAGACTTGCCCAATTTGTTTCACTACAGGCTGCTAAAAGAAACAGCGAATGGAGTCATAAAGGAACTAGTAAGACACAGCCTATACGTATAGAATTAGCAGATTTTCAGCAGTTCAATGAAAAGCAAATAAATCTCCAAACCAAAATTGATCAGGATTTTAAAGGCAGGATACTTAACATTTCATATGAAGATCTTCTTTCCAGGCAGAATGAGACATTGGTTTTAGTTCAGGAGTTTCTGGGAGTGAAGCACCGAAAATTGTTTTCGGCATTGAAGAGGCAATCTACCTCAGATTTGAAAGGTAGAATAGCCAATTGGTCAGATTTTGAAGGTTTTTATCTCAAAGATTAGATTTAGAATCGACCGAACCTGAAACTAATCATCCCAGCTGTCCCTGTAACATCTTCATCGTCAACGTTCACCAATTCTGTACCAGTAATGTATCGGTAGCTTGCCCCAAATCCAAGCCTGAAATGATTGCTAATATTGAATTCAACCTCGATACCGGGCTCCAACACAAAGAATACTGAATTTTCGATGGTAAACTCAGAGTCTGCCAAATTGTTGGTAAAAAAATTCTTATCTACTACCTCAAAAGCTCCTGCGCCAAGAATTACCGGAATGGTCACGTGAATAACTTCTTTTGGTGCAATGGAAGCACCTATTAATACTCCGCCATATCCGCCATGCAAATTCAACGACTTAGGGTCTTCCTGCCCAGGAACAGTTCCATCAAATTCAATTTTGGTCACCATTCCATACCCTGCCACTCCAAATAAGTACCTGCGATTGATAATTAGTCCTCCATACGCCCCGGCAAGCAGTCCACGCTCACCCTTAAAGTCTCCGATTCTCAGGTCAGAACCCCCGAAACCATTTAGATCATTTCCTCTACTTAATAGTGATTTGATCTCCTCTTTTCTAGGGTCATTTGTATCCACATATTTTTGGGTGTATGCTGAAAAGGTGAAGGCGATCAGGATTAGTGTGGTAAGGTTTTTCATGTGATCAGAAAACGTATTTAAATGAAATCCCCGAATCCCAAAATTTCCCTCGTGTGTGCCGCATTCCAATAAAATTGAAAATCGGCTTTATGTCAAAGCCTATCGTAATCGGTACTTCTAGCCAACGATATTCAATGCCCAGGTTGGCATCAATTCCCATAGCAAAAAAACTTTTGTCCTCAAATACAAAAGCATCACCGGTCGCATTTACAAGGGTCTTTGAAATATCATCAAAACGTTCATAGCCCAGATGTCCTCCTAAACCATAATGAACGTAAAAGTTTTCATTGAAGGAAAATTCCATCGGTTGATGGAACAGGTATAACACCGAGAATTGCATACCTTCATTTCTCCCACTTAAAATGAGCTCGATCGCTTCATTTTCCGTCACAAACTTTTTGAAGGTAAGGCCTGAGGTACTCCCAAGTCGAACGCCTGCAGATTTTTCGTAATTCTGCTGAGCACTGGCCATAGACATGACTCCTACAAATAAAACAGCTAAGAAAATTCGCATGTATTAGTCTCTGTCTACAAAAATAGGTGTGTCTTTGATAGCAATTATTAATTCCCCTCCTACTGCATCAATTGAAAGCTGGCTGTGTCTTGTGTTTGCGTTCCCTACATCTCCCGAAAGAGAAACTACTCCTTCATCCTCAAATGTTTCTTTTTTCATTGTGAGCATACTATTTGGAAGAATCATACGATCTTCCGGACCTTTGATAACCGTCTTGATATAAGAAGCCTGGTTCAATATGAGATTAATGTCTGTTGATTTTCCGGTAATATCAATACTGTTGAAATCCCTGTTGATTCTGCTCAAATAAATATCCCCATAACTGAAGTCAAGTCTGGCTCCTCCTCCAATATAATCAGCTGTGAGATCGGTGAATGACCCTTCTCCAGTAATTTCTGAAACTTCAGTAAACCTGATCTTATCGTTCCTGGAGTTAAATTGAACACGTTCTACCTTTTCTATCAAAATCTCGGAGCTACCACTTTCAAAATTTATTTTACCCGCTTCATCAATCTTGAATTCTGAACCTCGAAGCGTCAGGATAGCATCCTTTATGTTCCCGAAAGAAGCTTTCCCAAAACTGTGCTTAAGGTTCATTGACTCCTCAATGTGATTGGCTTTGATATCACCATGGGAAACGTTCAAGTCAACCTTACCATAGAGATCTGAAAGATAAACGTCCCCGAATTTGTTCTCCACACTCAAATCTACATTCTCAGGTATCCAAACCTGGTAGTCTACCTGCAGCTTGTTATTTGGTCCAACAACTCCTTCAACTTCGCTCATCAAGCTTCCGAAAAAACCGCTCCCTTTTTCAACCTCCGTAACTGCAGAGACAATACTTCCCACTTTTCGGAACCGGATATTCACACGATCCATGGATTTTCTAACCACAGAGCTGTTTCTTCCTTCGGCCTTTACTAACACTTCAAACCGAACAGAATCATAATCCCACGTCTGGATAATAACTTCTCCGTATTTACTTATGATCTCAACCTTCGAATTCTCCTGGACTGAAAAAGATCGATCGTAATCTCTTTCTTGTCTAACCTGGGAAAAAGACAGGGTCGTCATTAGAACAAAGAAGGTTACTATATTAAAGCGTTGCTTCACCATTTTCTTTTTCTAGTTCTGATAAAATTCGTTCCAGGATCTGCAGTTTTAGCTGGTAGTTCTCCATCATAGCCATCACCACTTCTTCGTTGTCTACATTCTCGCTAAGATCTGATTTAAGCTCAGTAAAAGCTTCATCCATTGCATTTAAATCTTCTAAGATTCGATCGTCTTTCAACTTGTTCTTTACCAAGGATATTTTGGCATTTATCGCCTCCTCGTAAAAACCTTCCATCTCAGCCACCTCATCCGTTGGAGCACTTTGTGAACTGGACATTACCAACACCGTTGAAATGAAAATCACCGCCAAACTTGCAGCAACGCCCAAGAGCCAGCCTTTGTAGTGTCTCTTTGGCGGATCCAACTTGTCCGCAATTTTATTCCAATCGTTTGCCTCAAAAGGATATACTTCAAAATCCTCAGCATTCGATTCTATGTGTTCTTTTAAACTATCCCGCATTTTGACTCCTTTCTTCTTCTAATATTTTTCTAATTCGCGCCTTGGCCTTACAATATTGTGCCTTGGAAGCTGATTCCGTAACACCAAGTATTTCTCCTATTTCCTTATGGTCGTATCCTTCAAATAGATACAAATTCAGCACAGTCTTACATCCGTCCGGCAGTGAATCAATGCTTTGCATGATTTGACTTGCCTGGAACTGAGCATATTCATAATCATCATCTTCTTCCTCTATAAAATCCTGCCCTTCTTCTAATTGAGCTGTATCAAGCCGTTTCTTCCGCAGCGCATTGATGCAATTATTCACAACTATGCGCTTGATCCACGAACTGAAGGTATTTACCTCTCTCAGTTTTGGGAGTTTTTGAAACGCATCAACAAACGATTCCTGTAACAAATCTTTTGCTACCTCCTCATCTCCCATCATCCTTCGACAGATGTTGTACATCGCTTTGGAGTAAAGGCCATACAATGATGACATTGCACCCTGATCGCCTTTCTGGCTCTCTATTATCAGATGTTTATGAATAGTCTGTTGTGTGCTCACTTCCTCCATAGAGACAGAATTCATCGTCAAAGGTTTCTATAAACCCGAGAAAAAATCATGTTTTTGTGAAAAAACTCCTCTTTTTCAGTTTCGAAACGATTTTGAAGAATAAAATGATGAATATTCTTGAGTTTTTTAGACTCAAGGGAGGCAAAAGCCCTGAAAAAAAGATGCATAAATCGAATTAGCCAATTGCCATTGGTCGACTGAAAATCGGTGACCAGCAGTTTTCCGTCCTTCTTAACAAGCGTATTAATTTGACCAATGGCATTTGCTAAATGTTCATCATTGAAGCAATCAAGAAAGAATGGACAAATTACGATATCATACGATCGCTGGGAATGAAATTTTAAAAAGTCATCTTCCACAAACTCAATTCTTGCATCAACTTTTTTAGTTTTCGCTCGAAGGATCATACGTCCCGATTTTTCCAGGTAAGTTATGCTCTTGCACACTGGCATGGCTAACAAAACCCGGCCTGTACCGCCACCAAGAAATAGAACATCGGAATTTTCTTTGATCTCACCTAGATAGAAATTGGTTGCATCTTCAATGCTACTCCCGAAAACCAGGCGTGCCAATCGATCATAGAATGGAGCGATGAAATTGAAATTATTCACAGGAGTTCAAAAAGAATTGGAAGAAGAAAAACAGCATCACCAATTGTTCTGTATCGACTTTTTCGTTTTGCCCAGGAAGGATTGAAAACCAACAATATGAAAACGCATAATACGATGATCAAGTAGAACGAATAGATCATTTTCTCTGAGATAGACAAGAACCCAAGTGCAAAGCCAATAGAAGAAATCCCCACAACAAGCTTCGTCAGCTTATCTGAACCAAGCCTTGTGGCAATAGAAGCAAAAGAATCATTGACATCTTCTTCGTATTCAAACCAGCTGAAAATGATAAGATTCAGAAACGTCAATATCCATAATAAAAAAAATGAATACGAATCAAAACTCCTTGAAACGGCAATAGGTGCAACAAGAATTCCCAGTGTATAAACGATTGAAATATAAGTCTCCTTTAACCCATATTTTGCAAACTTGGATTGAAAGACGACATAAAGAATGGAGAACAAAACCAAAACAGAACCACCGATCAAGATGGATCTGTTAACGAAAAACAAACACACTCCTGCGATAATAAGAACGATAACGATTACCAGTTTTAGCCATCGCTCATTCCTTGCATGAAAGACATACCTCTCACGCGTTCCCGACAAGGCAGCCTTTGAATCTCTCAAATGGTCTATGGTGTAGATTAACCAGATAGAAGACCCCAGCAACAGGTAAGCTGGCCAGCCAACGGAAACTTCATATAGTTTAGAAAAAAAATGGAGCAGAATAACTGCTCCAAAAACTATGTCTATTGATAAATGTTGAAATACACTATAAATGCGGAAAATCATTAAGCCTGTGCAAGGGCTTCCGCTCCTCCCACAATCTCAAGAATCTCCTTCGTAATAGCCGCCTGACGTGTCCTGTTATAGGTCAGCCTCAATTCTTTCAGCAACTCATCTGCATTCTCTGTGGCCTTGTCCATGGCGGTCATTCGAGCTCCATGCTCAGATGCATTAGATTCAAGTACAGCCTTATAAAACTGGATCTTCAATGATTTAGGAACCAGCTCTGTAAAGACTGTCTCCATTGATGGCTCATAAATGTAATCTACCGCGGCCTTGGATTCAGACTCATCCGCTTGCTGGATGGGCAAATACTGCTCATTCCTAACAATTTGTGTAGCTACGTTTTTGAATTCATTGTAGATAATTTCCACCTGGTCATACCGACCATCTTCGAAAGCGTTCAACACAAACTCTGCAGCTTCTTTCACATCATCAAAATTCAGATTGTGAAAAAGATTGTAGTATTGGTCGATTACCTGGTATTTCCTCTTTTTGAAGAACTCGTAGGCTTTTTTTCCTATTGGCAAAATTTCCAGCGTTGCACCTTTATACTTTTCCTCAATTAATGCCCGTGTGTATTTGAAAACGCTACTGTTGAATGCTCCACATAGACCTCTGTCAGAAGTAACAACAACTAATAAAACATTGGAAGCACCTCTATCCTCCGAAAATGGATTGTCAGAATTTGCACCTCCTGAAGAGGCCACGTTCTGCATGATTTCAGAAAGCTTCTGAGCGTATGGCCTCATTTGGATAATACGATCTTGTGCCTTCCTCAATTTTGCAGCCGCAACCATTTTCATGGCCTTGGTGATCTGCTGTGTAGACATCACCGAGGATATTCTTCCTTTTACTTCTTTAAGATTGGCCATCTCTTATGATCTACTTTTCTTAATTGTATCTTGATGCGATATCTTTTGCCACTTCTTCAAGTTTGCTGATAGCCTCATCAGTAAGTTTTCCAGCTTTCAAATCAGCTAGCGCCTCTTTCCCCTGGGTTCTCATTGCTTCGATAAATTCAGTCTGGTAATCTCTAGCCTTTTCAACAGGCACTTTATCCATAAATCCCTTAGTTGACGCATAGATGATCGCAACCTGTTCATCTACGGGAACTGGTGAGAATTGCGGTTGTTTCAATATCTCCTGGTTCTTCCTACCTCTATCAATGGTTCTTTGAGTTGCTGCATCAAGGTCTGATCCGAATTTTGCAAACGCTTCCAATTCACGGAATTGAGCCTGGTCCAGCTTAAGAGTACCTGCTACCTTTTTCATTGACTTGATTTGCGCACTACCTCCCACACGGGATACAGAAATACCCACGTTGATCGCAGGTCTGATACCTGAGTTAAAGAGATTAGTCTCCAGGAAGATCTGGCCATCTGTAATGGAAATCACGTTCGTCGGAATGTAAGCAGATACGTCACCCGCCTGAGTTTCAATGATTGGCAGGGCTGTCAATGATCCACCTCCTTTTACTTTGTCCTTTAATGATGGAGGCAGGTCATTCATGTCTTTAGCTACCGTGTCATCGCCAATCACTTTTGCTGCTCTTTCAAGCAACCTTGAGTGAAGGTAGAAAACATCTCCAGGATATGCCTCACGTCCCGGTGGCCTTCTTAGTAGAAGGGAAACCTCCCGGTATGAAACAGCCTGCTTGGAAAGATCATCATATACCACCAATGCAGGGCGTCCTGTGTCTCTAAAATATTCTCCAATAGCTGCACCAGTAAATGGAGCAAAGAATTGCATAGGTGCCGGATCTGAGGCAGATGCATTCACAATGATTGTGTAATCCATCGCTCCTGCCTTCTCCAACTGGGCAACGATACCTGCAACTGTAGAAGCCTTTTGACCAACAGCTACATAAATACAGTAAACAGGTTCTCCCTTATCGTAAAATTCTTTCTGATTGATGATGGTGTCGATCACAACAGCAGTTTTTCCTGTCTGTCTGTCACCAATTACAAGTTCCCTTTGACCTCTTCCGATTGGGATCATGGAGTCAATCGCAGTAATACCCGTTTGAAGTGGCTCACTCACGGGCTCTCGAAAGATTACCCCCGGTGCTTTTCTTTCGAGAGGCATTTCAAACGTTTCGCCTTCAATGTCACCTTTTCCATCAATTGGCATTCCTAGGGTATCCACCACTCGGCCACACATTCCATCTCCAGCCTGAATAGATCCAATTTTCCCGGTTCGCTTTACCGTATCACCTTCAACAACATCACTGGAATCTCCTAATAGTACAGCTCCAACATTGTCTTCTTCAAGGTTAAGTACCAACGCATTCAGTCCATTTTCAAACTCAAGAAGCTCTCCTGCCTGCGCATTTGTCAATCCGTAGATTCTTGCTACACCATCACCAACTTGCAATACAGTGCCTACTTCTTCAAGTTCAGCTTCAGACTTGAAATTTGAAAGCTGTTCTCTTAGTATCGCCGAAACCTCATCAGGTCTAACTTGTGCCATAATCGTATTCTTTATTTTCCCGAAATCTTCGGGATCTATTTTGTTTGAAGTTTTAGTTTAATATTTTTTAATTGACCACTTACACTTTGGTCAATTTGTTTGTCCTCCACCTTGAGAAGGTATCCGCCAATGATCTCAGGATCTATCACTTCTTCCACAATTGGCTTCTTGCCGGTTATTTTCTTAGCAAGCTTCTCAAATTCTTTTCTTTGGTCGTCAGACAGCTTAATGCTTGACGTTACAGTTACAGCCTGTAATCCCTTTCTGATGTTATACATGTGTAGGAATTCTTCCGCCACATCACCAAGTATACTTTCCCTGTTTTTTCGAGTGATCAAATCAAATGCCTGAAGCGTCAAGTCATTCATTTTCCCCTTAAAAGCTTTTTTCAAAATCTCAGCTTTTCGCAAATGTGGGATAATCGGGCTCTTCAACATCAAAAGGAAGTCCTTACTTTCCTTGCAAATAGCTGCAAACCCAGTCATATCCTCTTTCACGTCATCGAGAACATTCTTCTCCTCTGCCAATTCGATGATTGGTTTTGCGTATCGTGAAGCTATTCTTGAAGCTGACATATTAGTTTATCTCTACTTCTTTAATGAATTTGTCAACCAAAGCTTTTTGAGACTTATCATCCGAAAGCTTTTCGCGAAGAATTTTTTCAGCTACCTCAATTGATAGAGAGGCTACGAGCTCCTGAATTTCTTTTACAGCAGCTCTTCTTTCTCCTTCTATCGCATCCTGTGCATCTCTTATCATCTTTTGCGTGATATCAGAAGTTTCAGATTTTGCCTTCTCAATGATCCCGTTTGCTTCATCTTTTGCTGTCTTGAGAATTTGATCTCGTTCGATTCTTGCTTCTTGCAAAAGATACTCATTGTCAGATTTGATTTGCTCCATCTCCTCCTTCGCGTTATCTGCAGCTCGAAGTGAATCTTCGATCTGATGCTCACGAGCTTTTAGAGAACCAATGATTGGTTTCCATACAAATAGCGCAAGAACTACAAAGACGATTAGGAAAACGATTGTCTGCCAAATGATCAGACCTATATCCGGAGTTACTAATTCCACGTTAAAATATTTTTAGTTCAATTTCAATTTAAAAACTGTAAAAGAGTAAAATCCTGATCCTGACACCTAATGTGAACAGGACCAGGTT
>JANQEC010000134.1 GCA_028278585.1 Cyclobacteriaceae bacterium
CTCCTGAGCACTGGAACATCCGAATAGGACAATAAAGAATACATTAATACAGTACTTCATCATAGTTGTAAGTTAAAATACCCAGCTACCGGCCTGTGCAGGTTTGATACCTTTTGCTCTTAAATACATCATCGTTTTACCGTGCTCCCTTTGTAAATGACTGGTGACGATCAAAATCGCCTTTAGACGTGTGATTTTTTTAGGATTACTCGGGTGTCCCCATGCAACAATTTCATCTAAATCTGACTGGCTTAATTTTTCCAATCCGCTTCGAAAATATTTGAATGATTTCTCCAGAATATCAACAACAGTTTCCTTGTCCTGAGGAGGGTTTCTTCTGTCCGGAATAGCAAAATCAGGTTGACCTGCTTTTACAGAAGCCGCAAAACCAATATTGGATGCCGTCGTATGATTAATTTGATTGGCGAAATTGCGGATTGGATCGCCCGGGGTAAATTGATAGTGTTGTGCTGGCATCTGCTTAGCTGATTCTACTACCATTGTGGTCATGACATCCCAGGAATCAATAATATCCTTTGGCGTAATTGCTTGAGCATTCACTCTTGCGATGAGTAAAAGCAGTGCAACACCAAATACTAATTTCAGTTTGTTCGATTTGTGTTTCATGTTTTCAATTTGGTTATGCTCTTGAACCTCTGATCACCTTGCTCTGTTAGCAAAATCACTTAAGGTGGCCTAATCAAGACTTGAAGCGGCCTGATTATGAAATAAACTGGGGGAGATCCCATTGATTGGCTAAAAGAGCCAACTCAACTTAACCAAAAGCCAGATGGTCCTTATTTGATACAAAAGCTCTGATTAAGAAGCTATTTTTGATGACTGCATTTCTTCAGCAAATGAATCTTTTCCAGACATACAAAAATGTAAAAGCAAAACACTGGGGAATCTTGTGGGTCTTTTGGACATTTATGGCTGCAATGGTTTCAAGTCAGCTCTACTTCAATAGCATAAAGAATGGACTTGAGCCGAGTTGGATAAATCTCTTTGTTGTCCAAATTCCAATATCTTATTTGTGGTTGATAAGTAGTCCAGCAATTTTGCATATTGTCAACCGATACCCTTTTGACCTAAAAAAATGGATTCGATCAGTAGCAATCTACATTGCCTACGGTGTTTTCATCCTTCTTTTTTTGAGCAATCTTACCTTATTCTATATGTTCTCCATATATGGGTACATTGATCTGACCAATACCACATTTGTACAATATTCCCCATACTTCTTTTCCCGACTTACTAACGACTTTCTCATTTACATTTTTATGATCGTGGTTATTGTAATGATACGTTTATATACTATCCGCAAATCGAATGAACTTAATTTCGCACTAATGAGATTGAAAAACGATCAACTCAAGAATCAGTTAACACAGTCGCAATTGCAGGCACTCAAGCTTCAACTTAACCCACACTTTTTATTTAATACATTAAATACTATATCATCCCTCACCTTGGTTGGTGAAAAAAATAGTTCAATTAATGTGACCACAAAGCTTGGTGACTTCCTTAGGCGAACACTTGATTACGAAGACCATCAATTAGTCAGTTTGGCCAAGGAGCTGGAATTTTTTGATCTCTACCTTGATATAGAGTCCATTAGGTTTAAGGACTTAAAACTGGAAAGAGAAATTGATCAGGCAAGTTTGGAACGTATGGTGCCCAACCTGATCTTGCAACCACTCATTGAAAATGCAATTAAATACGGGATTGCTAAAAGCAAAAACGCCAGGTTGATAGAATTGAAAATACAGGAGCTAGATGGTATGATTAAGATTAACTTGTTCAATGAAGGACCTCCACTTGACAATCAATCAATTTCAGTAGGAACGGGATTGAAGAATGTGGAGAATCGTTTAAAAAAAATGTATCCAAAAAACTATCTGTTTGAATTAGAAAATGATCCTACTCGGGACGGAGTTACATCAACTCTACACATCCCGGTTGGCGCGTCAATTGAATTTAAGGATGAATAGTAGTTCCCTAATCAGAGTACTCATAGCGGATGATGAACAACCTGCCCGAGAGGCTATAAAAGAGTATTTAAAAATAAATGATTCGTTTGTAGTTGTGGACGAATGTTCTGACGGTGTTAGTGCACTTCATAGCATTCAAGCCAATGCTCCTGATCTGGTTTTATTGGACATTGAGATGCCGGAGTTAAATGGAATGGAATTGGTACGAGCCTTGAAAACACTCGCTCCCCACATCGTTTTTATCACAGCATATCATGATTATGCCGTCCAGGCGTTCGAGGAAAATGCGGTTGACTATTTGTTGAAGCCACTTAGTCGTCAACGGTTTAATAAAATGCTGGAGAAGGTCGTTGATGAAATGACGAAAAATGATAAGGTCTCACTTGAGGTTCTGGTAAATAGCCTGCAGAAATTCGAGCATTTGCACAATGATAAGTACTTCCGTAAAATCTCGGTTAAAAGAAAAGGTAAGATAAGTTTTATTCCAATAGAGGAGATTATTTGGATTGAGAGCGCAGGGTCATTTACAAAACTGCACTTAGAAGACACTATGGAAATTACAAATTTCTCCATTACAGAGCTGGAAAAAATGCTGGACCCGGCACAGCATATTCGTATTCACAAATCAAACATTATCAATCTGGACAAAATAAAATCGATTGAATCCTACTTTCATGGAGAGTACATTATCACAATGACTGACGATACTAATTTGAAGTTAAGTAGGGGCTATAAGGGTAAGCTTGAAGCAATCATGAATCAATATAAGTGATGAAAAACGTGGTTTTGTGAAAATAATTTCTGCCAGGAAACAAACGACTAAGGTGTATGAGGACGACTAAGTTCTAAAAAGGACAGGCTTTGATACTTTAATGAATTATGCTCGTTAGAAACGCGTGCGGGATCCAGGCAAATACACATCAGCTAGGGTCCAACAATTTTCCGGAAAACAAGATCGTACCACTATTTCTCTCCCGGATCAGGAAAACAAAGGGTTGATTGATCCAGGTTGAAGGTGGGAGCGAGGTAGGTGCTATTCCAACAACAGTTGCTGCTGCCGCTTCTGAACCCTCTTCATTGACTTCCAGGAAGGATTGATGGATAACCTCATCAATTTCCAATGGAGTTGTTTCCACAAACAAGTTATCCAATCCCCGCAATGGCATTCCCATGCTTACAAGTAGTTCTTTAAGATCCGCTTTGAAGTCAAGTTGAAACTTTGGAAGATACAAGTCATTTACAAATGTCGATGAGTCAGCCAACACGTTATTGAGGCTTGTTACATCAATACGCGAAACGATATCATCAATTTCTGACACCTCATCAGGCATGATGATAGTGAATGCATAATTTTCGTTTCCATAAGGAATCTCGATGATTTGGGCATTTAAGTTGCTGTCATAAGACCGCCAATGTTTCACCTCGGAAACCATCGTAGGCACGTCAATGGATTGATTATTTTTTAAAAGAAAAGGCAAATCGGTTGTTTTATCCGGGTCGAATTGATTGGTCCAGTTGGCCTTGAAGTAGATGGCATTTATTAAAAACATCACATTGTCCGGCTTGATCGCATCAAGGATATTCTTAATCTTCCCATTGGTTTCATTTTCAACCCACTTGTTTAAGTCCCCTAATGTTGCTGATTTACCAAAATCTCTTGCAAAAATTTCAGCCTCATAATAGGTCTGCAGGATGTTGGCAAATTCGTCTTGAATCGTGAAGTTATGCGAGTACCAATTGGAATTGGCAACATTTAATGTAACTGAAGGGTCAAGTCCATAAATGTATTTAACAAGTGACAAATAAGATTCATTGATGGCTTCAGGTGACATCCCGCTTAAACCTAACGTTTCAATGAATTCTTCCTGAACAGGTTCATTGGCTCCATTCATGAGCATAGAAAGTACAGTGCTTATACTAAATGAAGAGATAAAGTAATTTTCATCTGGATTCTCGCTTTCGATCCTGGTCATTAGATCAAAAGTGAAGTTGTTTGCTGAGTTGGCTATTTCCTCCTCATTGATAGAGAGCTCCCTAACAGGCGGGTCCGGTAACGTGGTACTTTCATCACTACACGACGATGCAAATACCATCATCACTATCAAAGGAATTAGAAAGCTAAATTTATTCATTGCGTATCGACTTGATTCTATGTTTCAGTTGATTCCTTTACAAGTAAATCAAAAAATACCCTACCAGGTATTGAGGTGCAATTGTTCAAATAACGAAGATTACATGCTAACCTAAAAGCAACAACCTTACCTAAGCGTAGAATATTCTACGCTTTTTGCTATTTCATTTGCTTTCATAGCAAACCAACGAATTGAAAATTGACCTAAGCGTAGAACGAGATCCTTCGTTCCTCGGGATGACACATCATTAGCTATTCACTAATTTCTAATTCTTAATTTCTAATTCTTAATTCGCTCAACACCCGCTAGCGCGTTTTCAACGCGTGCCAACATATCACTTTTGGGTATTTTTACTTAAAACTGAACTGTTTCGCAAAACGAACAAGCATGATCGCTCGAATATGGCATGGTAGAGTTAAAGCCGATGACTTTGATTCCTACTCGACTTTTATGAAGAATCGAGCTATTCCAGACTATCAAAAGACAGATGGGTTTATCAAATTAAGTTTCTTAAGAAGACTTGATGGTGATGTTGCCCACTTCACATTGATAACTTACTGGAAAAATTTAGAGGTTATCAAGAATTTTGCCGGAGAAGATTTCGAAAAAGCTAAGTACTATCCCGAAGACAAAAATTTTCTTCTTGAATTCGAGGAAAGCGTGATTCACTATGAAGTCTTTTCAGAATAGTATCGTAAAACGAATAGGTGTTAAAATGTCTCGATCAAAGTACCGGGTCTATGTAGTGGAATTATCCAGGCGGGTTTTCACTGAAAATGCAAAATTCCGTGCGGCCAATCCACAGTTCAACGGAGTATTAGAATGTTTATATGTCGGAATGACAAGCAAGGAGCCCAAAGAACGGTTTGAGCAACATAAAACGGGATACAGAAATAAGAAGGGACATAAGCTTTCATCGAACATCGTTCAGAAATACGGGACATATCTTCGGCCTAATCTTTACAATCACATAAAGCCAATGTCCACCAGGTCAGAAGCATTAAAGATGGAGGAGAAGTTAGCTTTGGAATTGAGAAGGAAGAGATATGCGGTATGGTACAATTAATGAATAGCCTGCCCTTTGAGACCGCTTATCACATTTACTATCACCTGGAGTTTTTAATTGAGAGGCGTGTTTTAAATTGTCAGTTCAACTTAAATTTTTCCTGACCATGAGATACAAAATCTTTATTCTACTATTGTCTCTTTTTTCACTAACCCTGGATGCGCAGCGAAAGAAAAAGACGGAAGATGATCAACCTAAAAGCGCTTTTGAAGAGCTGGCTATACCGGGCCTGAAGTTTAGAAGCATTGGGCCTGCTTTTACTTCCGGTAGGATCGCAGATTTTGCTGTGAACCCGGAAAATCCTAGCGAGTTTTATGTGGCTACAGCGGCCGGAGGCGTGTGGAAAACAACCAATAGAGGATTGAATTTTAAGCCTGTCTTTGACGACCAGGGATCCTACTCAATTGGTGTCGTAGAGATGGATCCAACCAATCATAATGTAATATGGGTGGGTACTGGTGAAAACAATAACCAACGTAGTGTTGCTTACGGTGATGGGGTCTATAAAAGTAGGGATGGTGGAAAAAGTTGGGAAAACAAGGGGTTGAAGGATTCTGAACATATCGGGATGATTGCCATTGACCCGACTAACTCGGATGTGGTCTACGTTGCGGCGACCGGACCCGTTTGGAGTGCAGGTGGTGACCGTGGACTGTATAAAACCACTGACGGTGGTGACAACTGGAATAAAATACTGGATATCAGTGAGCATACAGGCGTTCATGAAGTGCATCTTGATCCTAGAAACCCTAAGGTCGTTTATGCGGTAGCACATCAAAGAAGGCGACATGTATTTACCTACATCAGTGGCGGCCCTGAGTCTTCTGTTTATAAGTCTACGGATGGAGGTCAAAATTTCAGAGAGATTAAAAAAGGACTACCAAAAGGTGATCTTGGTCGTATAGGGCTGGATATTTCACCTGCCAATCCAGATGTGATCTATGCTGTGGTGGAGGCACAAGAGAAAAAAGGAGGTTTTTACAAATCAACGGACTTAGGAGAATCCTGGGTACGTCAAAGCGATTATGTATCAAGTGGAAATTACTACCAGGAAGTGATTGCAGATCCTGTGGATGTAGACAGAGTGTACATCATGAACACCTTTGCTGCTGTTTCAGAGAACGGTGGTAAAGACTTCAAGAATGTAGGGGAGAAGAACAAGCACATAGACAATCATGCCTTATGGATTGACCCTAAGAATCCAAATTACCTACTCAATGGAAATGATGGCGGGGTTTATGAATCGTGGGATAGAGGAAAAACCTGGCGTTTCTTTCCGAATTTACCGATAACACAGTTTTATAAGCTTGGGGTAAGTACAGATTACCCGTTCTATTACGTGTATGGTGGGACACAAGACAACTTCACGTTGGGCGGTCCTTCTCAGACTACAGAGACTACAGGTATTACCAATAGGAATTGGTTTGTGACAACTTTAGGAGATGGTTTTGAACCACATGTGGATCCAAAGAATCCTGATATTGTTTACAGCCAGTCGCAGTATGGAAACTTGAGCCGATTCGATAGGTCAAGTGGAAAGACTAAAAACATCGTACCTCAACCTCCGGATGGAGATTATTCTTATAACTGGAACTGGGATGCCCCATTGTTGATCAGTAGTCACGATAATGAAAGACTTTACTACGCTTCTGATCGTCTACATAGAAGTGATGACAGGGGTCAAAGTTGGAGAGAGGTGAGTGGAGACCTGACGCGGAAAATTGATCGCAACAGATTAGAAGTGATGGGTAAAGTCTGGCCCATGGATGCGGTAGCAAAAAATGTCTCTACTACACCCTATGGTAACATTGTTTCTATAGCAGAATCTCCGCTTGATGAAAACCTGCTCTTCGCAGGTACCGATGATGGGTTGGTCCACGTATCCAGAGATGGTGGCGATAACTGGACGAAGTTCAGTCAATTCCCCGGAGTTCCGGATATGACGTATGTCAATGAGATCATTGCATCAGCCCACGATAAAAATACGGTTTATGTTGCTTTTAATAATCACAAAAGAGGGGACTTCAAACCTTACCTCTTAAAGAGCACGAACCTTGGAGCAAGTTGGAATTCTATTGCTTCAAATCTGCCTGAACGAGGATCTACATACGCCATCGCTGAAGATCCAGAGGTAGCCAACTTGCTTTTTGTAGGAACAGAGTTTGGTTGCTTTGCTACAGTAGATGGAGGACAAGCCTGGAAGAAATTGTCAAAAGGTCTGCCTACAATAGCGGTACGTGATATTAATATTCAGGAACGGGAAAAAGATTTAGTGTTAGGAACCTTTGGGCGAGGCTTTTATATCATGGACGATTATTCTGCGCTTCGTGATCTATCCCAGGAGCTGATGGACAAGGAAGCACATATTTTCCCTGTTTCAGAGGCCTTGCAATACAGTCCTTACAGCCCAATAGCTGCCAGTAAAACAATCTCCTGGTTAGGTCCCAAAGGGTTTCAGGGAGAAACGTACTATTTAGGAGAAAACCCAACATTTGGAGCTGCCTTTACCTACTATCTAAAAGAGAAGTACTCCACGCTTAAAGCCACCCGTCAAAAGGAAGAAGGAGAACAGAGAAAGGATGGAAAAACTGTTTACTATCCTTCCTATGAACAGTTGAAGGCAGAGAAAGACGAAGAAAAACCTTTCTTGATTTTTACCATTAGGGATGTAAATGGCTCGGTGGTAAATGAACTAAGGAAGAGTGGAGCCAAAGGAATTAATCGTGTCTTTTGGGATTTAACATATCCTTCAATCAGTCAGGCAAAGACAGATCTTGCTGATCCAACCAAGAACCTGCCGTCAGGCATTATGGTGCTCCCCGGAACCTATACGGTGGAGTTAGCGAAAAGCATCAATGGCGAGATGACACAATTGGTTGAGCCGGTTTCCTTTGAAATCAAGACATTGGATAACCTTACATTACCACCGTCTGATTCGGCGGCTATGTTGGCTTTTCATCAAGAACTCATGGCGCTATCCAAAGCAGAGCAGGGGGCAAGAAGTGCTTACAATCAGCTGAGGGAAGCGTTGAAGTATTATAAGTCAGCAGCGAGAATAGTTACTGGTAGTTCTTTGAATGAAAGAATAGCTACCATGGAGGATCAACTAAATGAAATACAACTTTCACTCTTTGGTGATCCTATCAAGAGACAACTTGAAATTGATCAAGCGCCTTCTGTAACCAGACGGGTTAATACGGCAGTTTGGACCGGATCGTCAAGCTTGACAGATCCAACGGAGACTGCAAAAGAGGTTAAAAATATTAGTCAGAAATACCTTGATCCAATCATTGCAAGTTTGAAAAAAATAGTCAATGAAGACGTACCAGCAATTAATTCGCTACTTGATGAAAATAATGCTCCATGGACTCCTGGAAGAATCATCGAGATCAAAAATTAAATAGCAGCCTTGTATAAGTTCAGCAAAATTCGCGGTTGAATAGATGGTTCTCTTGATAGATTATCAAATTATAACTTGAGGTTTCTGGCGCTTTTAAGTCTTTCGGGATATAAAACGAACTGAATAAAATTAAATTCTAAGTGTTGTAAGCTTAGGTTTTTGTCTTGATAATTTATTTTTAAGAATGGATAATACCTCAAATTGGTTCTTAGTATCCACCAATCTCCTTTTACACTTGGGCGAATGTCCCAACCAAAAACAAAAGCTGCAGACAATTTAGTTTCCCTTAACTGAGTTATTTCAATTTCATTATCTATCTCAGATAGGCTAATGTTTTCATAGCTAACTCCTACCCCAAGATAAGGTACGAATCCGTTATAATCCATAAGGAACTTGTAGGCTTCCAAAATCAAGCTGGTTCGATTTATTTCTTGCTCGAATCCGTATGAGATTCTGTTTTGCTTTATTGGCCTATAAGAAAGCGCAGTGATTAAGTCAGTTTTCGTAAAGTGATATCCTAGTGCCACATCAGGGAAAATCGCAGGAAAGGATCTGTCGTCAAGGAACGGATATAATTCTGTAATGTAACTAGATGTAGTTGTTGGGAATGCCGATGACGGGCCGGCAGCTATGAAAAACCCTTTCTTATTGGAACTTGAAAACAACTTGTTGGACGCTTTGTTGATTTCAGCATCCGCGATTTTCGTGGTCTCGATTGTGTAGTTGATCCCTATTTGAAATAGTCGTGAGGGAAACTGGTCAGTGCTTACGACAGTTCGTGACAAGAAGGTATCAAACGAAGGGTTTACTACCTTACCATATTCCATTGTAAAGTAAAAATCCTCTAGTTGGATACCAACCCCGAAATCAAAAGTAGACTTTACACTTGTATGTTTAAAATCTTGATCCAATTCATTCGTTTGTTTATAGCTGAATGGGGAAAACTTAAACCCCAAATAAGGTCTAATGCTGTTTTTCTGAATAGAAATAGGATATAGCCTAAGCCCGGTAAATGTCCCTAAGCTATAACCATTGCTTACATCATCACTTCCAAATTTTAAATCAACGGTACTAATGGAAATATAAAAATCTGCGAATCCCCAGAAATGTGTTGCACCAATGTTAATGGCAGGGGAAAGGAATCCACTCCGTTCAAATTGTTGAAGCGAACCATCACTATTGAGAAAATTTGGGTTCGTTATGTTTGGACTGATAAAATTACTGATTCCAAAGTAGGATTTGGCAAATCCATGACGCATTTCCCAATCTTGCGCTTTTGTGGTTGGCGCAGAAAATATCAAAATCATTATTGACGTAAACCATTTCGACATAGACCATTTCCTTGATATACCTTTCATTCTACAAAGCAAGTAGTCTTCTGCTATTATTTATGATTGAATCAATAATGAGACTTAGTTTTGAGCAATGCGAAGTTGATAACTCAATTAGCATCTTAGTTTTCGATTAAACCGCATTATCTAACAACACGATACTGATGGCCCTATCCATTCGGATCGATACTTCATAACTACGAAGATTAAGAACACCATGATGTCTCACTAATCTTTTAGAATGAATAAGAGACAAATGTTGAGCGAATTTATTTTTCCTTTCGAGTGCTAAACTTCCATTTAGAAAACCTTCCTATTTCGATTTTGCTTACTTGTAACGTCATTTCAATTTGCTTGCGAAAAGTGCTAATGGAGATACTCTTTCCTGGCTTGGTTGTTGCCCATGCCAAAGGGATAAACGAGTTGAGTATTCTTATCTACTGCTAGATTACGAAACTATATTTGCCGTTGTTGGTCTTGTGACCAGCAACCTTTTCTTAATACTTAATACTTGTTGGTGACAACACCAACAGGGGCAGGGAGCTCTGTGCTCCGTTGCTGTAGCCAGCTATGCGACTGAATCGCCTTCGCCACGCTTCGGTGGTTGAAATCGAAGAACTTCGGTGATAATGACATCCCCCTACCCCCCTTTGATAAGGGGAATAATTTGATGCTTCAGAAAAGGGAGTCATTCCCGAAGGGAATCTTTGAATAAGAACGTATAACCCAGAATTGATCGAAGACCCTGAAATAAATTCAGGGTGACTGAACAATACATAGAATACATAGTGGTCATGCTGAGACTAGCCGTCCACACTTGTTTCAGGATCTGACACAATCTAAGACTCCCTTCGGGAGTAACAATCTTAATTTGCCGTTGTTGGTCTTGTGACCAGCAACCTTTAATACTTGTTGGTGACAACACCAACAAGGGCTGGGATAATGCTCCATGGACTCCCGGACGAATCATCGAGATCAAAAATTAAATAGCAGCCTCAATATTTAGTGAGATCCATAACATAAAAAATCCGCTCAGCATGCTGAGCGGATTTTTAGCTATCTAGGGTTTGAAGTTAAATTCTGTAGAGGACTAAATGATTTGTCACCTTTCTAGCATGAAATGTTAATTAAATAGTCATAAAAGAATCGTCACAGTCCCCGTGTATCTATCCGGTCCGTTTTGGATCCGGTATATGTAGGACCCGGCGGGCAGTCTACTTCCGCGATGGGTGCCATCCCAGGGACGCGTATATCCTTCATCGGACCTAAAAAGGATAGTGCCGTGTCGATCATAAATACTGACGGATGCATTTTCGGATAGGTTATCGATGATCCAAAGATCATTTACACCGTCTCCATTCGGAGTGAAAGCCGTTGGGATCATATGTGAGGAAGAGGAGGGCACTATCGATGTTATTACGTCTTTCTGCACGGTCACCGTCCAGCTTGTTTCACTAGTGTTGCTCTGGCTATCGGTAGCCGTGATGGATACTTCATAGACATTGTCCACATTGGCATCGGCGGGTGTTTCGAAGTCCCTGGCGATCATGGTGACCACACCCGTCGAACCATCGATAGCGAAATCTTCAGCATCTGTGCCACCGAGTGTCCATGTCACGGTACCTTTCGGGGCATCTCCGGAAAGAACTGGTATAACGGATGTGTAGACGGTATTTTCCCTGAGGATGACATCCGCGATGGCATTGATGGTGAATGCTGCGAACTCACAACTCCCGGTTGATTCAACGGTTACTGTGGCCGTTGCCGTATTCGAATTGTTCTCGTGGGCAGCGGTAAGGATCACTGTTACCGGGGTACCCACATCGTCACAGGTAAAAGTATCCCTATCCAGACTCAGTTCGGGGGTGCTGCCACAGCCATAAGCAGAACCATTGTCCACATCCTCCGGTGAGATAGCCGCCTGTCCGCTGGCATCCAGCTGCACAGTGATGTCTTTTGCAATGGCTACCAGGTTGTCCAAATCCTCTTCCACGGTCACTGTGGCCGAACAAGTGGCCGTATTCCCGTTGATATCGGTTACGGTAAGTTCAACGGTATTGGTCCCTACATCGGAACAATCGAAGGTATCCTTGTCGATGGCCAGGGACTGAATCCCACAATTGTCATGGGAGCCGTTGTCTATGTCATTGGCCGTAATAGTCTTATTGCCATCGGTATCGAGCTGTACCGTGAAATCCTGGCAGATGGCCGTGGGAGCTTCATTATCATGGACCGTTACGGTCTGCACACAAGAAGCGGTATTTCCACTACCATCGCTTACGCTCCAGGTTACGGTCGTTGTTCCGGTACCGAACGCATAGGTATCGGGGTCTATATCCGTACCATTTACCCGGGCGACAATCGTAGCAACGGAACAGTTGTCTTCGGTAACAGGGCTGCCAAGGTCAACAGTGGTGGTACAATCGCCCGTACCATTATCAGCGGTATTGACGACCACATTGGCGGGACATGTGATGGTTGGGGCTATGGCATCCACC
>JANQEC010000152.1 GCA_028278585.1 Cyclobacteriaceae bacterium
TTCATAAGCCGATACAGAAGCATCAATAACAAACCACTGGAAGAAATTTTCGGGAAAATCAGTAAGAAATACGAAAAGGCAAGGAAGGATAAAAGTGGAGATGTCAACGATGCAGAATGGCTTAAAGTAAATTATGCATTTACCGGAGAATCATGGCTTGGACATTTGAGATATGGAACTCATGGCAAAAACAGTATTGAGAATTGCCATCCTTTCTTAAGGCAGAACAACTGGAGAAGTAGAAACCTCGTGATGGCTGGCAATTTCAATATGACCAACGTAGAGGAATTGTTCGATATTCTGGTTGGATTAGGCCAGTTTCCGAAAGCGAAGATGGATACTGTTACAGTGATGGAAAAAATTGGCCATTTTCTAGATGAAGAGAATCAGCGAATTTTTGACAAATACAGAGACAAACTATCTAATGAAGAGATAACTGAGAAAATAGAGGAAGAGATCGATCTTCAAAAAGTATTGGAAAAATCATGCAGGGACTTTGACGGAGGTTATGCAATGGCTGGTATCATTGGCTTTGGTGCTTCTTTTGTAGCCCGCGATCCTGCTGGTATTAGACCTGCATATTACTACCACGATGATGAAATAATAGTGGTGACATCTGAGAAACCGGCGATCAAAACTGCTTTTGGTTGTGAGTATCCTGAGATAAAGGAAATAAAACCCGGACATGCCTTGATCATCGACAAAGATGGGAATTTTGAAGAACAGCAGTTCATTGAGCCAACAGAAAAAAGAGCATGCAGTTTCGAGCGGATCTATTTCTCCAGGGGAACTGATCCTGATATTTACAATGAAAGAAGAAGGTTGGGTGAGCTCCTTGTTCCCCAGGTTCTAAAATCAATCAATTCAGACCTGAAAAACACTGTTTTTTCATACATACCAAATACAGCTGAAACTTCTTTCCTTGGGTTGATGCGAGGAGTGGAGGATTTTCTTACCGCCAAAAGAAAGGAAATCATTCTTGAAGGCAAGCCTACGGCTGACTCAATCGAAGAAATGCTAAGCTTCCAACCAAGGGTGGAAAAACTAGTGCTAAAAGACGCGAAGTTGCGGACATTCATCACTGATGACAATCATCGTGATGAGCTCGTTTCTCATGTGTACGATACCACATACGAGGTAATTAATAAGGATACGGATACACTTGTCGTAATTGATGATAGCATTGTCCGAGGTACAACTTTGGAGAAAAGCATCATCACCCTTCTAGATCGCTTAGTGCCTAAAAAGATTGTCATTGTTTCTTCTGCACCTCAAATCAGGTTCCCGGATTGTTATGGTATTGATATGAGCAAAATGAAAGAATTCCTTGCTTTTAGGGCCGTTCTTGCATTGCTAAAGGATCATAATAAAGAAGAACTTCTTGACGAAGTTTTTGATAAATGCTTGGCCAGCCAATCAGATAGGAATCCTGTCAATCATGTCAACGAGTTGTACGAACCATTTACCTATGAAGAGGTTTCGGAAAAAATATCAGAGATTGTAAAGCCGGAAGGAATCAATGCCGAAATTGAAGTTGTATACCAGACCGTGGAAAATTTGCACAAAGCATGTCCCAATCATTTGGGAGACTGGTATTTCACAGGTAACTATCCAACACCGGGTGGAAACAGGGTTGTGAATCGTGCATTTATCAATTACATGAAAGGGGTAGAGGTTAGGGCGTACTAGTTGAGCTTGATTGGTTCAGTGCCAATCCCCCGGGCACTCCATACTTCGTCATACACTGATTTGTAAATAACTTCCAAATCGACTTTATCTCCACCAAACCATTTGTATAGTTTGAGTGTGTTCACTGAGTCGTCTTCAATTCCGATTAACTCAATTATTTCTCCCGCCGGTAGCAGCCTTCCTTTCTTTAATGTTGAGTAATAGAATTCAACATTCTCTTGCCTTCTAATCACTTTTGAGGTAAAAGCTCGCGGATCTCCCTCATAGATGCTGTCGTTGTAGTGAATTTTTACTTCTTCAATAAAAGCAGGACCAATTCCATTATTCATTAGCATTAGTTTAAATGAAGTTGGTTGTACCCTGGGCCAGATCTCGAGATACGGGAGCACCGAAGCGTATTGCTGCTTGCGTATCAGGTTTGTTTGAAATACGATTGTGAATAGCGTTCCCAGGCTAACAATTATGGCTGTTACGCTCAGTAGCCTGTCAGCTGACCATTTTTTCATGCTAGAAAAATAGGAAAATCAAACGGAAAAACTCTCGCCACATCCACAGGTTCGAGAAGCATTGGGATTTACGAATTGAAATCCTTTGCCATTAAGTCCATCAGAAAAATCAAGAGTAGTGCCAAGTAGATATAGTAGACTTTTTTTGTCAACAAGGATCTTTATCCCTTTGTCTTCGAATACCTCGTCTGATTCATTGATCTCCGGATCAAAAGTCAGATCATACATGAGGCCAGAACAGCCGCCGCCTTTTACTGAAACTCGAACGTTATGCTCAGTTGACTTGCCTTCATCTGCAAGTAAAGTAGTTATTTGTTCTTTGGCTTTATCGGTTACAAGAATCATTAAGCTACAGGGTTTAAGACAATACTAAAGACTGTAAGATTGTTCATGTCTCGTCCATAATACAGTTTGTCCATTGCATCGTACATGTTTTTGGCCCGGAAATAAGAGGTTTGTAATTCATTCATTCCATTCATCATCCATTGAATCGTAAACGAACTTTCTTTGTCCTTTTGAGTACGAACATATTCCAGCATTTTGTGCAAAACGTCCGTTTTATCAAAGCCACTTATGCTTTTAAACAGAAATGACTGATTGTGACGTGGGTTGATAGTGATAAGGTCCAGTTTCGTTTTCCCATCAACACCTGAGTATTCGAACATGAGTTCATCCGTACGCAAACCAAGAAAATTCATGATCTCATTCTGGATCTTTGCCGATTCAACGTGAATGTCTGTTCTTATCTCCATTTTTCAAATTTGCAGGGGAAATAAATGGTTATTTGCTACTCACATTACCTTTATTTCCAAATATCTCAATAAATGGCCTTATGGCCTCCATAGAACTTTTTTGATACAATGAAAGTTCCGCATTTTTGCAAAATTACTAAGTGTAGAAGATAATGTGGAAAAATGTAGAGCATATCGGAATTGCGGTAAAAGATTTAGCTGCTGTTAATGAAATATATACCAGGCTTTTTGGAGAGCCTCCATATAAGTCTGAATCGGTAAAATTAGAACAAGTGGATACTTCATTTTTTAAGGTGGGCAACACCAAAATTGAATTTCTTTCTGCTACCGATCCTGAAAGTGCAATTGCCAAGTTCATTGAAAAAAGAGGTGAGGGCATACATCATATAGCCTTTGAGGTCGATGATATTCACCATGAATTGGAAAGGTTGCAGGAAGCAGGTTTCCAATTTACCAGGCCTGAAGTGAGCAAAGGTGCAGACAATAAGCTTGTATGCTTTGTGCATCCCAAGTCCGCAAATGGCGTTTTGGTGGAACTGTGTCAGGAAATCAAGAATTAGAAATTCAGGGTGATGTTCATGTCGAAATGGAGAATTAGATCAAATAATAGAAGATGCTGAAATAAATTCAGCATGACATTTAAGATCAGAGAGTCATTCTGAACTTGTTTCAGAATCTTCCAGTTGATTTCATAAGCAAAAATTATGAGCGAAGAAAAAAGAACAGAAATTGGCGAACTAGGCGAGTTTGGATTGATAGAGAAGCTATCAGGAGGATTTGAATTAATTAATGATAAGACTGTCAAAGGGGTTGGAGATGATGCGGCTGTTGTAGATTCCGGTGAAAAATACACCTTGATTTCAACAGACATGTTGCTGGAAGGAGTCCATTTTGATCTTTCTTATGTGCCACTTCAACATTTAGGGTACAAAGCTGTTACGGTGAATGTTTCCGATATAGCAGCAATGAATGGCATTCCCGGGCAGGTGACCATTAACCTGGGTATAAGTAATCGTTTTTCAGTCGAAGCTTTGGAGCTTTTGTACGAGGGAGTTCAAATAGCATGCAAAGAGTATGGTGTTGACCTGGTTGGTGGTGATACAGCATCTTCCGGCTCAGGTTTGGTAATTTCAGTTTCGATTTTAGGAGAGGTTGCGAAAGAGAAAGTGGTGTACAGAGACCAGGCTATGGAAAATGACATTGTCTGTGTCACCGGCGATCTCGGGGCTGCTTATGTTGGCTTGCAAGTGATGGAACGTGAAAAGCAAGAATTCCTGGCTAATCCTGACATGCAACCGAAGCTTGAAAAATATGATTATATCGTGGGCAGACAACTACGTCCGAAAGCAAGAATGGATATCATTCATGAATTTTCTGAGCTAGGTATTCTTCCAACAGCAATGATCGATGTATCTGACGGGTTAGCGTCTGATATATTTCATATTTGCAAGCAATCAGGTTTAGGGGTTGCCATTTATGAAGACAAGTTACCGATAGACAAACAAGCCTATGAAACAGCAGCTGAATTCAGTATAGATCCAAATGCATGTGCACTGAATGGTGGAGAAGATTATGAATTGCTATTCACTATCGGACAAGATAATTTCGAGAAGATTAAAAATCATGCTGATATTCATACCGTTGGCTATATGCAAACCAAAGAAAAAGGAAAAACCCTGGTTACTCGCAATAATAATGTGGTCGAGTTAACGGCTCAAGGCTGGAAACATTTCTAGATCTGACTCTTTTAATTTGGATTTGTATAAGGTTTAAATCAAAAGAGCGATCCAAAATATGGATCGCCCTTTTTGCTGAATTTGCGTTAAACAAAACTCTTTACTCCGTTCTCAGCGATTTGACCGGATTTGCTTTTGCAGCTTTCCACGATTGGAAACTTATAGTGAACCATGCAATTATCATCGTACCCAGACCGGAAGCAACAAATGTTAATGGTTTCAAAGTGGTGCGATATGCAAAATCGCCCAACCAGTACTCCATCGCCATGTAGGAAACGGGAATGGCTATTACAAAAGCAATAAGTACAAGTTTAATGAAGTTTTTTGATAACAAATTAACAATGCTCGAAATAGAAGCTCCTAATGTCTTTCTAATTCCAATTTCCTTGGTCTTTTGCTCTGCAGTAAAAGCCGCCAGGCCAAAGAGCCCGAGGCATGCAATTCCGATCGCAAGAATTGCAAAAACGGAGAAGATCTGACCTATCTTTTGTTCCTGGGCGTAAATTGCGTTGAATTGATCATCCATGAATTCAAAATCAAACGGTTGGCCAGGAGCGAATTTTTCCCATGTCGCCTCGAGGTAGGCAATTGTTTCATCCAAATTTTCCATCTGGATTTTGAATATCATGGTTCCAAAACGGTTGCCAAGATGGAAGATTAGCGGAGAAATATTGCTTCGAAGTGATTCATAATGGAAATCGTTCACAACCCCAATAATTCTGGCAGGAACTGCTTCAGGGTTGTCATTGCTGCCACCATCATAGTAGTACAATACAGAACCTACCGGATTTTCCAACCCGAATTGTTGCGCAGCTACCTGGTTGATAAGAATTCCGGAAGAATCGCTTGGAAATTCTTTGGAGAAATCCCGACCATCATTCAATTCAATCCCGAGAGTTTCTACAAAATCATGATCTACCCATGCTTCGTTGACAACCAAACTTTCGTCTGCTGCAGCACTTGGATTTTTAAAATACAGATCAGAGTTATTCGAATTGTTAGTAGGGGTGAAGCTTGCCAATGAAGAGCTGATGACATTGGCACTTCTTGAAGCTTCATCTTTATAGGCATTCACCTGGTCTCTGAGGATCCATGCATCATTTACCAACAGTATTTGATCTTGCTCGTATCCAAGCTTCTTATTTTGGATGTATGACAATTGATCAAACACGATTGCTGTTCCAATAATCATGATTATAGAAATTGAAAACTGAAAAACCACCAGTGTGCTTCTAATAGGTCCACTTTTCATTCCTTGTTTAATTGACCCTTTTAAGACTTCCGCAGGTCTGAAGTAGGAAAGATAAAATGCGGGATAACTTCCGGCAATAATTCCTACCGCAAGCATAATTCCTGTCATAATCAGGATATAATCCGGGGCGAAAATATGTGAGTAGGTCAGTTCTTTTTCGGCAATTAAATTAAAGGCCGGAATGGCTAATAAAGTCATTGCATAAGCAAGAATAAAGGAAACAAAACTCACCAAAATGGCTTCTGATATGAACTGATAAATCAGCTGTTTTCTGAATGCACCCATTACTTTTCGCACTCCAACTTCCTTTGCTCTGTTTGATGAGCGTGCAGTTGCAAGGTTCATGAAATTGATACACGCAAGGATCAGAATAAATAACCCTACTGCGGTGAAAATGTACACGTATTTGATGTCGCCATTTGCTTCTAACTCGTCTTCCTTGTTAGAAAGAAGGTGAATATCCTTCATCGGTGTGAGTGTAAAATCAAGTGCATTGCCACTTTCACGAAATTCGGCAAGGTTCATGTTCAAAAATTGCTCAATCAACGGGCCGCAATGAATTTCAATCATCTCTGGAAATTTTGCTTCCAGGTCAGTTTTGGAAGAGCCCTCAATCAATTTCACATAAGAATTGAAATTTGTACTAAACCAATGACCATTCCTTGTCCATTCAAATGTGATCATTGACAGGATCATGTTGTGATGAAAATGAGAATTTGCAGGTATATTTTCATAGACACCTGTTACTTCATAATCTGTGGCATTATCAAGTAATAAAACCTCACCTACAGGGTTTACATCACCAAATATTTTTTGAGCAGTTTTTAGATCCAGAACCAATGTATTTGGTCTTTTAAGAGCAGTTTTTGGATCTCCATATAGTAGATCTATTGAGAAAAAATCAAAGAAATTTGAATCAGCCATCATGACATGCTCCTCTTTGAACGTTTCAATGCCTTCTTTCCGCTTCACGAACCAGTTTCCGGAGTTTCTAATTCGGATGGAAGATTCGACTTCAGGGTAATCGTTGGCCAGCACTGTAGCCGTTGGCCATCCGGTTTGTGCTGTGATGATATCTGCTCCATTCAAAGTTGCAGAAAAATCGATTCTATGGATCTGATCAGCATCATCGTGAAAGCTATCGTATGAGAGCTCATCTTTTATGAAAAGTGAGATGAGCATGAAGCATGCAAGTCCTGTGGAGAGTCCCAGGATATTCAAAAGTGAATAGAACTTGTGTTTTAGTAAGTTTCGGAAAGCAATGTTGAAGTAGTTTTTGAGCATGACTTTTGAGTTTTAGTTAGTCTAAAGATGATTTTTTGTAAGAAAGGTTGCCTAAAAAAGCCTCACCAATGCTGGTGAGGCTTTCTATTTATTCGTCCTTCAAGGACTCAGCAGGGTTAGCCCTTGCTGCACTCCATGACTGGAAGCTCATGGTGACCCATGCAATCACCAGAGCCGCTACTCCAGCCAATATGAAAACCATAACGTTGATATCTGTTCTATTTTCAAATTCTTCAAGCCAGCCACTCATTACATAGAATGATACGCCGGATGCAATGACAATGGAAATAGCAACCAGCTTTAAGAATTCTTTTGAGAGTAAGGTCACGATACTTGTGATAGAAGCACCCAAAACCTTTCTTACCCCGATTTCTTTCTTCTTTTGTTCAGCCGTGAAAGCAGCTAATCCATAAAGGCCAAGACAGGCAATGAAAATGGCAAGGAAGGCAAATACACCAAAGATCTCACCTAGCTTTTGTTCGGCCTTGTACATTTCATCGAATCGATCGTCCAGGAAGCTGTAAGCAAAAGGCTGCCCCGGAGCAAATTCATCCCACTTGCTTTCAAGGAAATCAAGGGTTTCAGGAATGTTTTCACCGCTAATTTTAAATGATACGAATCCCCGGCTTCTACTTAACTCAAATACCAATGGTTCAATGTTGTTTCTGAGTGACTTAAAATGAAAGTCTTTAACCACCCCAATTACTTTGTGCACAACAACAACAGGTTCTTCTTGTGAACCTTCATAATTTGAAAGGGTCATCCCAACACCTTTTTCCCATCCAAGCTGCCGTACGGCTGCTTCGTTTAATACAATTGCTGAGCTATCGCTTGGGAAATCTCTTGAAAAACTTCTTCCATCAGCCATTTCAATTTCTAAGGTCTCCATGTAATCGTGATCAACCCTGAATTCATTGAAAACATAGCTTTCATCCTTGGTTGGATTAGCACCGGGAAACCACAGGTTATTGTTGTTGGCTGTCTCAACCGGGAGAAAACTCGACATAGTACCGGAGAAAATGGAAGAATGCTGAGTTGCTTCGTTTTTGTACGATTCTGCTTTATCATCGAGCAGCCACGGATCGTGGATCATCAATATCTGTTCCTTGGAATAGCCGAGTTTCTTATTTTGGATATAGGATAGCTGATCGAATACGATTGCTGTACCTATGATCATAATAATGGAAACGCTAAACTGTAGAACCACAAGAACACTTCTTAGGCCTCCACCTTTTAAACCAAGATTTAATTTCCCTTTCAACGTCTCAATGGGTCGGAATCTCGAGAGATAAAATGCAGGATAACTGCCTGCCAGGAAGCCTACCACGAAAAGAATGGCCACCATAATAGTTATGAAACTTAGTGAAAAGAGATTCTCCGAGGCGATGGTTTTATCTGCCAGTTGATTAAAAAATGGCAGTACTAGAAACGAGATACTATAGGCAATTACTATCGATATTAAAGTTATTAGAAATGCCTCAGACAGGAATTGGTTTACAAGCTGGCCCTTATAAGCTCCCATTACCTTTCGCACCCCAACTTCTTTGGCCCTTCCTGCTGAACGTGCAGTAGACAGGTTCATAAAATTGATACATGCAAGGATTAAAATGAATAGCGCAATGGCTGTAAAAATGTATACATACTGCATGCTTCCGGGCGGCTCTATATCACCCAATTTGTTGGATTTAAGATGTATATCGGTTAGCGGAAAAAGAAAGAATCCGGCATTGTTTCCTGCTTCATAGAATTCTTGAAGAGAAGCCTGCATAAACTGCTCTATTTCAGGACCGATGTACTTTTCTATCAAATCCGGAAATTTTGCTTCCAGCTCGATGGGATCAAATCCTTCTTGTAATTTCAAGTAGGTGTTGAAGTTGAAACTCATCCAAAATTTGGATTTAGCCTCCTCCAGACCCTCCATCGCTATTAAAATATTAAACGTGAAGTGTGAATTGGCCGGCATGTCATCAAAAACTCCTGTCACCTCATAATTTTCATCGTTGTCAAGAACTACTGTTTTGCCTACAGGATCCTCATTTCCAAAGATTTTAGTTGCAAGTGATTGACTTAATACCAGTGTATTCGGACGCTCCAAACATGTTTCCGGAATTCCATTTAACAGTTCGAAATCAAAAAACTGAAAAAAGTTTTTATCAGCAAACGTTACTTTATCCTCATTGAAGGTGTCTTCTCCATCGCTTTTTTTGATCAGGTAATTTCCTCGTGTTCTTAGCCGGGTGGCGTCTTCCACTTCCGGAAACTCATTCACCATGGTTTCAGCTGCTGGAACACTTGCAAGAGCAGTTATGAATTCTGCTCCATTGACCGTTCCCGAAAAATCCATTCGATAGATACGATCTGCGTCAGAATGAAATTTATCAAAGCTTAGTTCGTCCGTAACAAATAGCGCAATCATCAAAAAGCAAGTGAGACCTACCGATAATCCTAAAATGTTAATAAGCGAATAAAACTTGTGCTTAAACAGATTGCGAATGGCAATATTTACATAATTCTTCAACATAAGTTTTTAGTTTGAGTTTTCGGCTATTGGGTTCAGTGGATTCTATTGGATAGATACTTTTCTAATCCTATCCCACGGTATATAGACCATATCATTGCTTGTTCTGACAAGTACACCCTGATTTCTTTCGGAAACATCTTGCGCATCCTCCAACGCAATGGTGTCTCCATTTTTTAACTCCACATTTGCCCGATCAGAGCTTCTAGGCTCAATCGATCTTATGTTTCGAAACGGGATCACATATTTTGTGTCGTTATCTTCACCATTCAACACTTCAAATGAATACTCCTCATCCAGATCATAAATAAGTTCTCCCCTGTGAATATCACCGTTATCAACTTCAACCTGCCCTCTTATTTTTTCAACAGAAGAAAATGAGTTATAGTCCATTCCCGAGTTTGGTGGATCCTGGAAGGTTACCTTGTCAAAATCTTCCCACTCCAGGTCGATTCGGCCAAGCCCGGCAACAGTAACAATAATTCCTTTGTTATCATCATTCACATCGTTGCTTCCCCGTAGGTCGAGTTCTCTCCCTGATTTGAGTTTTACAATACTGCTGCTATAGCCATCACGTTCAATGGATTCAATTTTTCTAAATGGAATGGAAACATCTCCATCACGGGTGTCTCCATCCAACACATCTGTTCCAACTCTTTCGTCATGATCCCATTGGACGAATCCTGTAAAACGACCCAGGTCGCTTTCAACAGTTCCATACAATGGTTCACCAAATTTCTCTTCCAGTTGAGATGGTGTTCTCATAAATTCAATTTCATCAATTCTGCTCCATGAGAGCGCTACAAGTCCAAGATCTTTGTCAAGTACCCGGATTTTTGCTCCAATGTCGTTGTATCCGCTTCCCTCTATCTCGATTTCTTCTCCATTTCTCAATTCGATGTAAGCCCTGCTTCTGCTTCTGAGACTAATCGATTTAAGATTGCCGAATTCGCAAGCGAATTCATGAACGAAATCATTGTCATCATCATCGAAATCCCAGGAATTCATGAAGCGAATGACTCCACTTCCATACCTGGAATTATAATACCGGTCTTCTAATGATTCTAATTCACGATTTGATAAATAGTCCAGGTTCCTGTTTTCATCTTTCGAGGCGTTGAACATATCCGTCCAATAAACTTCCTCTTTTCCCCACCGGATGGGCCCTTCGTATTCGTCACCATCCTCTGTGGTAACTTTTCCATAAATAAAGCCACTATCCTGCGCGAGGAGGCTTAAACTGAAAATTGTAGTCAGAACGACTGCAATTGATTTGAACTGTCCTTTCATGGTAATTGAGTTTTTAGGTTTCACATTGGGTTTGATGCTTTTTAAAGACAAAAGGTTGCATCTAAGGTTACTTAGGTATTAGTTGGTACTTGTTAATGCATAGTACATACGCATAAATCAGTCTAAGGTTCATGTTTAGAGCTATTACTGCCTTACTTCCTTAACTAAAAGTTCAAAGTATTCTCTTAAAGGACAGGATTCTGCTATTTCTGCTGCTTCATCTATCGATTGAGCACTAATTACGATTATCCCTACGATTAGCTCTTTTGCTTCAGCGAAAGGTCCATCTGTTAATGGAATCTGTTTGCTTTTTAGTTGCTTTCCAGGGGAAATATTGAGACGTTTTCCAATAATATGCTTTTCGCCCAACGTTTGTGCCCAGGCAGCATAATCTGCCATGCATTTTTCTTCTTCCGATGGACTCAGCCTGTTTTGGTCAACAGCGCTTATTAAAACTAAATATTCCATATGTTGAGAACGATCAATTGATTTTTACATGGACAAAAAACGAATTTCCTACTTTTTAGTCAATTTCCCGATAATTGCTTTTCCATCACCGGGAGTAAAATTTCCCTCCCTATCATACGCACCCCACGGACTGTTTGCGATGAAATAAAACTCTTCGTCAATAATGGTACCTTGCGTAGGTTCTCCTAGTATTCCAGCCTGGGCAATTACTTCTTTTGATATGATTGTGTTACCAACATCATTTAATTGATATCTGATTACCCGGTTAGGTTTAGTTCCATTGTGGAGTCCAATCAGAGAATTACCTAAAAAGTAGAGGCCGTCAATACCCTTTAGCAATACATTTTCAGGTACAGCTAGTTTTTCAAGCTTTCTACTCGTCATATCCAGCTTGTATATGCCATCTATATAATCTGATAAATACATAACAGATTCATTCTCATTGAAAGTAAGGCCCTGAAGGTTAAAAATGCTTTCATCAAGATCGGTGAAAACCTCTAGCTCACCTTTTTCTTCACTGACCCAGTAGAGTTTATTTTCCACCCCATCAGAAATAAAGGCGTTGCCTTGGGAATCGGTAATCATATCTCCAAAGACATGATTGGCCGGAATAGCGAAAGTCTCCAGCAAATTGCCTTTTTTCAGGTCGTATTTCAGGACACTGACTTTTCCTTTATCAGCTTCCTTCAGACCTTCGAAGTTGTCCATACCAGAAGTACATGCCCAAAGCGTCTTTCCGTCCTTTGAAATTTCGAGCCCCATTACTGCCCATGAATTTTCAGTTGATTCAGCCCATACTTCCGGCTCTTTTTCCTCAGTTATCTTCCATATCTGGCCATCTCGTACACCACCTAGAAAAAAAGCGTTTTGCTTTTTTGAATAAGTGATACATTCAGAATGTGATTTGAGTATAGGAAATTCTTGTACTACGTTCACCGGTATTTCACTTGTAAGTTCTTTTTGCATGCGGATAATGTTTTCAAAATCTGCATTTCCTTTAAGTGAATTGAAGTCCTCGTCTGAAGTAAAATCCTGCGTAGCATCCATCAAAATATACTTCCTAAGTGTTTGAATGGACTTGTCAATCTCACCTGTCAGTGCATAGCCCCCAGCCAAATTGTAAACAACGGGTGGATAGTTTGGGCGCAGCGTATCAATGGTATACATCTTCTCTTTGAAAACCTTGTAGTTTTTTTCATCATATGCTTTCAATCCTTCCTGATAGATGTCTCTTATGGATTGTGCAGCAGCGGTTATGGAAACAAGAAATAGAATAGGAATAAGTCTGAGTCTTTTCATTTTTGAATTAGGTTACTAGTCTGAGGACTAAACATTGGCATTCAATGGAACCATTAGCCGCTCATGTAAATCAGAACTTTATTTCATAGCTAACCTTCTCCCCATTCCTCTCAATTGTCACAGACGTTTCGTCTCCTTTTTGAAACACGGATAGTGCACGCATGTAGCTCATCATATCTATTACCATACTATCTCCAAGTTGAATGACGATATCGCCTTTTTTAATTCCAGCTCGTTGAGCTGGCTTGTCCTCGCTTACGCCATCGATTCGCATGCCATTGCCATCAAAGAGGTAATCGGGTATTACACCAAGTGTGACTGTAAAGCGAGGACTATCTCTCGATTCATCTTTAGTTTTTGTAAAGGCAATTTTTTCTTCATCGTCAAGATCTATGACGATTCTTTCTATAAGAGAAGCAATCTTGAGGATCCCGGCTTCATTAATTTTTTCTGCATCATCTCCAGGTTTATGATAATCCTCATGCTGTCCGGAGAAGAAATGAAGTACCGGAATGTCCTGTAGGTAAAAAGATGTGTGATCGGAAGGACCAACTCCTGACTCACTTTTTATTAGCTTAAGGCTGTCAGTGTTGGAATTATCTAACATCCAGTTCCAAATAGGGGAAGTGCCTGTTCCATTCACCGCCAAACCTTTTTCCTGATCAAACCGCCCGACCATATCCATATTGATCATGTAGTTGACTTTTGAAAGATCAATGGTTGGGTTTTTGGCGAAATAGTTTGAGCCCCAAAGCCCTTTTTCTTCACCAGACATACCAATAAAGAGGATATCTCGATTTAATTTTTGTGTCTTCAGTATCCTGGCAAGATGCAACATTGCCGCCACGCCGCTTGCATTGTCATCAGCACCATTGTGAACTGCTTTTTCTCCTCGATGAAGTGAAGAGAACGTTCCAAACCCAAGATGATCGTAATGAGCACCAATGACAATGATCTCATCACCTGGATTATCAATTAGTCCTAACACGTTGTACCCAGTAATCCCTGCAGAATCCTCAGTTACACCGACCTGGGCCTGCTCATGTGGATTGTCGGAGTCTTTTACAAAAAATGATTGATAAAATCCATCAGTTCCTTTTGGAGAAAGGCCTGCCTTTTCGAGCTGACTTGAAATGTAGTCTGCTGCCATTTTTTCTCCCTCAGTCCCCACTTCTCTTCCCATTAGGGAATCGCTCGCAAGGATTGAGATGTCTTTCGTTATCTGTTTGATTGGGTCATAAGGAGCTTTTTCTGAGCAATTAAGGAGAATGAAAGTCAGGAGGATAAGTGATAAATGCTTTCTCATGGTTGGAATTATGGATTAGTTTCGCATTCCGAAGATAACCGACCATGAAGAATTTATTGCTGTTAATCACCGCTGTTGCCACATTTTCGTGTCAAACAAAAAATCAGAATTCTGAAACAAGAACATTAACAGATACCCTCAGGTATGAAAATGAAGTGCATTTGAAGAATGTTAGGCAGTTGACATGGGGCGGTAACAATGCGGAAGCGTACTGGAGTTTTGATGGTCAAACCCTCGTGTTTCAATCGGATTTCTCAGAATGGGATGTTGAGTGCGATCAAATCTTTACCATGAAAGTTGACGATGTAAAAAGAGGTGAGAAGCCAGCGATTGTGAGCACGAGCATGGGAAGAACTACTTGTTCTTATTTTTTGCCTGGGGATTCTTTAATTGTATACGGGTCAACTCATCTCGCGAATGCC
>JANQEC010000211.1 GCA_028278585.1 Cyclobacteriaceae bacterium
TGAAAATGCCAGGATTCCCAACGATGTAGCGGCACCTGCCCCCTGCATGATCAGCTCTGGACCTGGACCAGCTGCTGTTCCAGCACCTAGAACAGCACCAACTACTCCCAATCCTGCTTGAGCGGCATACTGCTGACTGATTCTCTCTCGACCATGATTGGCAATGGCGTGTGCGATCTCATGTCCCATCACCACCGCAACACCCTCTTCATTTTGGCAAATGGGCATAATACCAGTATAAAATGCTACTTTTCCGCCAGGCATACACCATGCATTCACCACATCTTCATCGATCAGGTTGAATTCCCACTGATAATTATTTAGGTATCCAGCCTGTCCCTGATCTGCGAAATATTGTTCTACGGCTCTTTGGATACGAACGCCCACTCGTTTCACCATTTGAGCCTGGTCAGTGCCAGTTACTATTTTCCCTTCCTTTTTGACCACTTCGTATTGCTCGAAGCTCATCGGAAAAATTTTATCGTTTCCAATCAAGCTTAGTTGAGAACGGCCACTTAATGGAACACTGCTACATTGAACGCCCAAGAAGGCAAGAACTATGATAGAGAGGAAGGCTAGCTTTTTCATACGTGATAAATAAATATTCAAATTAAATTAAAGTCTTTTTTATCTACAGGAATTATACCAGAAATTAGATGTATCAATAATTCAATTAACGGAAAAATTGATTTTAGATATTGAACAGTGGATTGATGCAATTGATTCCGCGTCGAAACACCTTTGTCAAGCTGAGGAAATTTTTGCTAATTTCAATTCATGAAGAAACTAAATTGGCTTGATCACATCGCGAATCTCTTGGTGGTAATCCTTGGTATAAGCATTGCTTTTTACCTTGAGAGCTATAAAGAGGAAAAAGCTAATGCCATGCAGGAAGAGAAGTACATGCTGAGTTTGGCTGAAGATTTAACAGCCGACTTTGAAGCGATTGATACGCTGAACCAGTGGAATACTTACATGAGTAATTCGCTTGTGAAATTGACCACCGCTTCTACAGGACGTCCCTATGAAGAAGATTCCCTGGTCATATACCTGCTGAGTATACAGTATAACCCTCCTTTCACTCCTCAGTTGACGACGTACGAGTCATTGAAAGCATCGGGTCAGATGGGACTAATAAAGGATTTTGAATTAAGAAATCAGTTGGTGGAACTATATGAGCAATATTATCGTGGAGTTGAACAATATGATGAATCGATTGATCAACATTTGAGAGATTTCTACAAGCCATTTTTTTTTAAAAATGTGGAATTTATTGGAAGGAATCAGGTAAGAAAGGAATTTCTAAGAAAGGCTGAATTCCGAAATATCATGTTTGCATATCGCTACCTTTTTCTTGCTAAATCAGGCTTTTACAGGACGGTACAAAACCAAATCGATGACACACTTGAAAAACTAAAAAAGCAAAACAAATAGTCGTATTAGTTGTTTGACTTTTTTGGTTAATAAAGTGCATTTAAACTAGTGTAAGAAGCTTTTAGCACTTAACTTAGCTACTTCAACATTACGAATAATCTATGGATGGTGAACTATCAACCGCACTATCTCTTTTGGCCATCGGAATGATTACAGTATTTATTGTTCTACTATTGGTAGTATTGACAGGAAATATTCTGATCCGTATTGTCAATAGATTATCTGAAGATCAAATATCTGCTGCGAAAGTTGCGGCTATATCAGGAGCAGTTGAAGCATTTACGCAAGGAAGAGGGAAAATAACCAAGATAGAAAAAGATTAATCCAACGAAATTATGGGACGAGACATTGGGCTAAGTTTAGTCTATAGAGACATGTGGCAATCTTCTGGGAAATACATGCCCAGGGTGGATCAGTTAGTACGGGTTGCGGAACCTATAGTAGAAATGGGATGCTTTCAGCGCGTAGAAACAAACGGTGGAGGTTTTGAGCAGATCAATTTATTGTACGGAGAAAACCCTAATAAATCTGTAAGAGACTGGACTCAGGCGTTTAATGATGCTGGAATTCAGACTCACATGCTGGAACGTGGATTAAATGGATTGAGGATGTTCCCAGTACCAAAAGATGTTCGAAAATTGATGTTTAAACTGAAGAAACTTCAGGGAACTGATATTTCAAGATCATTTGACGGGCTTAATGATACCCGGAACCTCCAATTGTCCATTGATTATGCGAAAGAAGGCGGCATGATCTCACAATGTTGTCTTTGTATCACTCACTCAGAGTTACACACGGCAGATTACTATATCAAGATGGCTGGAGAGCTAATTGATATGGGAACGGAAGAGATCTGTATTAAAGATATGGCGGGAGTTGGTAGACCGGTGACTGTTGGGAAAATTGTAGAAGGAATCAAAGCCATCAGATCAGATATTGTGGTTCAATACCACGGACATTCAGGCCCCGGTTTTAGTGTGGCTTCCTCTCTTGAGGCAGCCAGAGCAGGAGCAGATTACATCGATGTGGCAATGGAACCACTTTCGTACGGTACAGTTCATGCTGACTTAATAACCGTTCACGAAATGTTGAAAGATGCCGGCTTTTCCTTACCTGATATAAACATGAAAGCCTACATGCAGGCCAGGTCATTAACCCAGGCATTTATTGATGACTTCCTGGGATACTACATCAATCCTAAAAACCGGTTGATGAACGCTCTCTTGATCGGACCGGGGCTACCTGGTGGTATGATGGGTAGTTTGATGTCTGACCTTGAGAATAACCTGGTGGGACTTAATAAATGGATGGCGAAAAACAACAAGCCAGAAGTAACACAGGATGAATTGTTGATCGCATTGTTTGAAGAGGTGGAACATGTATGGCCAATCATGGGCTATCCTCCACTGGTAACGCCATATAGCCAGTATGTAAAAAATGCAGCCTTAGTGAATGTGATGCAGATGATGAAGGGTAAGGAACGCTGGTCCCTTTTGGATGATAACACCTGGGATATGATCCTTGGAAAATCAGGTCGTCTACCAGGAAATGTGGGAGAAGAACTTAAGAAGCTTGCCAAGGAACAAGGAAGAGATTTTTTTGAAGGTGACCCACAAGATCTTCAGCCTGATGCGTTGGATGATTTCAGAGGAAAAATGGAAGAAAAGGGATGGGACACAGGACAGGATGATGAAGAACTATTTGAATATGCCATGCATCCGGCGCAATATGAAGATTATAAATCAGGTAAGGCGAAAAGTTCTTTTGAAAAAGATCTTGAAGGCAAGAAAAGCGAACAATCTGCACCTGTAACTTCAGATTCGTCCTCTTCAGTTTCAGCTATTGTACAGCCCAAGACGCTGGACATTGATGTGAACGGAGAAAAATTCAAAGTGTCTATTTCCTATGATGAAGCGGATACGGCAACACCAGCACCAGCTGAAACTCCAACACAAACACCTGTAGCAGCTTCAACCAACGGCTCTTCTAAGGAAATTCTGGCCCCATTGGAAGGTACGATTTACATGACAAAAGATTCTTCCGAAACGGCGATTAAGGTGGGTGACCTGGTAAAAGTAGGAGACATTGTTTGCTATATAGAGGCAATGAAGGTGAGCAATGCAGTGAAGTCAGAAGTTGAGGGAACCGTTAGTGAAGTTTTAGTAAAAGATACGGATGCCGTTTTGGACGATGATGTCCTGTTCAGAGTAAACTAACAATCATTGGATTTATTACGAAATTTATATGAAATGACCGCATTTCAGCAGATAGGGGAGCACCCTGAAATTCTGCTGATGATCGTCATTGCCTTTTTCCTATTGTATCTCGGAATAAAGAAGCAATATGAACCGTTGCTTTTAGTCCCAATTGCGTTTGGTATGTTGATGGCTAATTTCCCTGGTGGTCAAATGGGTGTTGAGAAGGTAGATGAATCCATGACCCTTTTTCAAATAGCCAAAGAGCATGGCATCATGAACTTTGTCTATTACTCATTGATCAAGACTGGATTTCTTCCTCCGATCATTTTCCTGGGTGTAGGAGCGCTTACGGATTTTGGCCCAATGCTCAGAAACCTACGACTCGCTTTTTTTGGAGCTGCCGCCCAGATCGGAATTTTCACAGTTCTCATTTCTGCTGTAGCAATGGACTTTACATTGAAAGAAGCTGCATCTCTGGGAATTATTGGTGGTGCTGATGGCCCAACAGCTATTTATACAACCATCAAATTAGCGGATCACCTACTTGGCCCTATTGCCATCGCGGCATACTCTTATATGGCCTTGGTTCCAGTGATCATTCCATTCGTAGTTCGCCTGACCATGACGAAGAACGAATTAAAGATCAACATGAAGGAGCAGGATAAACTTTATCCACCCAAAGTTCCAATCAAAAACATGCAGACATTGAAAATACTGTTTCCTATCGGACTAGGCACAGTAGTTTCACTGCTTGTGCCATCTTCTGTTCCACTATTGGGTATGCTTCTTTTTGGAAACCTCGTGAAAGAAGTTGGCGCCAGTACCGGTCGGTTGTCAAAAGCAGCTTCCGACACCATTTTGAATGCTGCAACGATTTTCCTGGGTCTGGCTGTAGGTGGCACCATGACATCCAAGGCTTTCTTGAATATAGAAACGCTCATGATCATCGGTGGAGGATTCATCGCTTTTGCAATTTCAATTGCCGGGGGAATTTTTGCAGTAAAAATTTATAACCTGGTCGCAAAGAAGAAAATCAATCCGCTCATAGGAGCAACAGGACTAAGTGCAGTGCCAATGGCTTCACGAGTTGCGAATGACCTTGCCTTGAAGCATGATCCGTCCAACCATTTATTGCAATATGCAATGGCTTCCAATATCTCTGGCGTTATTGGGTCCGCTGTTGCAGCTGGAGTGTTGATTTCATTCTTGGGTTAAGTGAAACTTATGATACAGCTTGTTTGGCTACAATTCCAATTTGGCCTAAGTGGTAAATGTCATGCTGAATGATCCCTTCAATCAAAAATCGGAAATCATACGTGTGGCCAGGAACTTGCCTGGAAAGAAAATCATCTGATTTACCGTTTAACAATTCAATCAGTTTGTCTTGAGTTTGAACTAGCTTCTCTTTCAATTCGATCCATTCTTTTTCAGAATCTATAGTTATGTCGGTCCAGTCCCCGGGACCATTTAACTCAATATTAAACTTGGTATTCCCTTGCAATTTTTCGATTGCGAATATCCGCCAATTAATAATATGATGGACAAGTCTGGCTATGGAGTTTGTAGATTCACCTGGTACACTATTCGCTATTGAATAGTCAATCTGTTCCAGTTTCTCCATTAGGGAGATCCCGTACCAGGGTTCTCCAAGAAAAGAGTCATTTAGTTTGTCGATTAGTGTACCTACTTCTTTTTCCATGCACTTAAATTATTGAAAAAACTGTTTTATCAGACTTCATGGTTGATTAAAAATGTTTTTAGAACAAAATTCATACTTCTTTCGTTAGTAGTATTACTTTCAATATAAATATTGATACTTTTATACTATGTCAGTTATAAGTATAGTAATAGGAGAGAAGTACTATAACAAAGATCCTCAGTCCTCTGAGCTTGGAAGAAATATCGTTTCTTCCGCTATTGAGTTAATTGATGAGTTGGGCTTTGAGCAGTTCACATTCAAGAAACTTGCTGAGAGCATTAACTCCACCGAGGCATCTATCTACAGGTACTTTGATAACAAATTGAAATTATTGGTTTACCTCGCGACCTGGTATTGGGCTTGGATTGAATATATGATCGATTTTAAGACCTTCCATATTCAGGATTCTGAGGATAAGCTTAGAGAGGTTCTCAGAATCATTTGTCACGTCGATGAAAACATCGGATCAATAGACCTGGCTGGACTTAACTTAAATGCCCTTCGTCGTGTGGTAGATACAGAATCCGACAAAACTTACTTAACCAAGCAAGTGGACGAGATCAATAGCCAGGGACTTTTTAAAGGTTACAAGGGACTTTGCCATAAAATCGCGTTGATCATCGAGGCAATAAATCCGAAATATCCCTATGCGCATGCATTGGTTAGTACAGTCCTGGAGGCTTCACATCAACAAGCATTCTTTTCTCTGCATTTGCCTTCCCTGACAGAGATTTCAAGGGATAGTGACACTTCAATCGAAGAACAAGTGCACGATTTTTTGTTAAGCACAGTCTTGAAACTCATTAAGTAAAATTTTTTACCTTAAATGAATAGTAATACTATTAATATTGACAGTTTAGGTATTAAGAATGATATTAAGCTTACTCCCCTGAAACGATTGTTTCGGATGCTCAATCTTGATCGCAGGGAGATCTTTATTGTCTATGCCTATGCGATATTTCACGGCTTGATCAACCTTTCACTGCCACTGGGTGTTCAGGCAATTATTGGGTTCGTAATGAGTTCGGAATTCTCGGCCTCCTGGGGTATTCTCATATTCATCGTGGTGGTTGGAGTCGCTGCTACAGGAGTCATCCAGGTACTCCAGTTGTCATTAACGGAACTTTTACAAAAACGAATATTCACCCGGGCTTCTTTTGATTTTGTTTACCGGATACCCCGCTTCAAGATGGAAGCCATCTCAGGATTCTACCCGCCTGAATTGATGAATCGTTTTTTTGATACGCTAAATGTCCAGAAAGGTCTTTCGAAAATTCTCATTGATTTTTCCAGTTCCACACTCCAGATCCTTTTCGGGTTGATCCTATTATCCCTTTACCACCCGTTTTTCGTCTTTTTCGGAATATTCCTGGTATCACTAATCACACTAATATTTATTGTGACAGGACCGAGAGGAATGAAATCGAGTTTGTTTGAATCCAAGTATAAATATCAAGTGGCACACTGGCTGGAAGAAATTGCCCGCGTTATGGCCACATTTAAGCTTGCGGGAGAGACCAATCTTCCAATCAAAAAAATGAATGAGTATGTTGCTAATTACCTGAAGTTCCGAAAGCAGCATTTCAATGTGTTGATTTTTCAATTTTCTAGCATAGTGGCTTTCAAGACTGTGATTACAGGCGGCTTGCTTGTTCTCGGTAGCATTTTAGTGATTAACCAGGAAATAAATCTTGGACAATTTGTAGCATCTGAGATCATTATTTTACTTGTCCTGAGCTCAGCTGAAAAACTAATTCTAAGTATGGAGACCGTCTATGATGTGTTGACCGGTTTAGAAAAAATGGGTCAGGTGACGGATATCGAATTGGAGAGTGAGGAAGGGATTGACCTGGAAGAAATAAGCAAGGGAAAAGGAATTTCCGTTGAGTTGACCGGGCTTACATACAAGTATCCGGATGCACAAAGACCATCGGTATTGGATGTAGATCTGAAAATTGAATCAGGTGAGAAGATATGTATTACGGGGGTCAATGAGTCTGGGAAGTCCACACTAATATCCCTTATCAGCGGATTATACAACGATTACGAAGGGTCCATCTTATTCAACGGAATACCTCTGGGTGATATCAATATACTCAGTTTCAGGTCTGTGATAGGGGATAACCTGAATATGCAGGACCTTTTTTATGGCACACTTGGAGAGAACATATCAGTGGGCAAAGAGGAAGTTGGGATAGAAAATATGTTGTGGGCGATTGATCAGGTCGGACTAGGTGATTTCTTCAAACATCTACCAAAAGGCCTCAATACAATGATCCAACCGGAAGGAATGGGACTTTCCTCCAGCATCAAACAAAAGATCATATTGACAAGAACTCTTGCTGAGCGACCCAAGCTAATTGTTATGGATAATACACTTCATAGCCTCGATTTTGTGGACCGTCAAAGGACAAGTGCGATACTAACGGATTCGGCTAACGAATGGACGCTTGTCGCAGTGACCAACGATCCATTAATGTTGAGCAGCTGCGACAAAATAGTGACGATGGAGCACGGGAGAATTGTTGATGTTTCTGTGGTATCTCAAAAATTAATGACCGATGTTGAACATCTCTAGAAACTCAATTGATCGCGATGAAGTATTGAAGGATCAATCTTCATATCAGGAGGTTATCGGAACGCGAGCGACCAAGAAAATAATTTACCTACTCACGGTACTCTTTTTACTGGGATTTGCCATGCTCTTTTTCCCATGGACCCAAAATATCCGTGCGAGGGGAAACCTGACAACTGTGCGACCAGAAAACAGGGGGCAGGACATACATTCTGTTATTTCTGGAAGAATCGAAAAGTGGTTTGTGAGAGAAGGGCAACTGGTGAACCAAGGAGATACCATTGTATTTATTTCTGAAATTAAAGCTGAATACCTGGATCCTGAGCTTGTTGAAAAGACGAAAAATCAAACGGAGGCGAAACGTGCCTCAGTTGATGTGTATAATGAGAAAGCAGAAGCGCTGGCTTCTCAAATAACAGCATTAAGAATCAATGGAAAGCTAAAGCTGGAGCAGGCACAGAATTACTTACAACAAACAGAGTTAAAAGTCACCTCAGATAGCATTGATTTTGAAACCACTTTGATCAATCTTGAAATCGCCCAAAGACAATACGACCGGCAGAAACAACTATACGATCAAGGGCTTAAATCCCTCACGGAGTTGGAAAAAAGGAGGCTTAAGCTCCAGGAAAGCCTCAATAAAAAGATATCGGCTGAAAACAAATGGCTGGCTAGTAAGAATGCACTGCTCAATGCAAAATTGAATCTTGGTTCCATTGAAAATGAGTATAGGGAAAAAATTGCCAAAGCGGAATCCGAACGAATGTCGGCACTTTCAAGCTCACTGGAATCTGAGGCTCAATTCAATAAGTTGAGTATCCAGGAAGCCAGCTATTCAAAGCGATCGGGATTTTACTTCATAACTGCACCTCAGGATGGCTACGTGACCAAGGCATTGATCACTGGAATTGGTGAAACTGTAAAGGAAGGTGATAGAGTTTTCAGCTTTATTCCGTCCAATTATGAATTAGCCGTTGAGCTTTATGTACGTCCTATTGACCTCCCGCTTATCCAGGAGGGCAATCGCGTAAGACTGCAATTTGATGGCTGGCCTGCACTTGTATTCAGTGGCTGGCCAAATTTATCGTTTGGAACCTTC